>NZ_BAAAYN010000017.1:421724-567271 GCF_039536245.1 Cryptosporangium minutisporangium
CGCCGGGCACGGCGGGTCGGGCCGTCGTGGCCGGACGCCACGCCGTGCCCTCACCCGCGGCACCGCCCGCTCCCGGCGGCGACCGGCGGATCGGCGCGAACGCGCCCACCTGGAGCCCGCCCCAACCGGCCCCGCCGACAGCGGCCCCGCAACCGGCAGCACCTCCAGCCCCGCAGCCGGGACAGTCTCCGGCGGCCACCCAGCCGACGCCGCCGTCGGCGGCACTCGCCCCCGGCCTGAGCCGGCCACACTCCCATCCCCAACCCCGCCCACCGGCCTGGCCCGCGCCCGCACCGCCCCAGACCGCGTTGCCCCAGACCGCGTTGCCCCAGACCGCAGCGCCCCAGGCCGCGGCGCCCGCGCCCACGCCGCGCCCGGCGGTGGCACCCTCGGCCTTCGTGCCCGCAGCAGTCGCGCCCCCAGCGGTGGCGCACCCGGCGGTCGCGCACCCGACCACAGCACCCCACCCACGCCGATCACCCCAGCAACCCCGCCTCCCGGCGGCAACGCGCCCGGCGCTAACGCACCCCCCGGTGACGCACCCCCCGGTGACGCAATCCCCAGTGGCGCACCCCGCGACCACCTACCCCGCCGTAGCGCGCCCGGCGGCCCACCCAGCGACACGCCCAGCAGCGGCACTGTCCGCGGTAGCCACCCCGACCGCCACAGCCCACTCCGCCGCAGCGCGCTCTGCGGCAACACCCACAGCCGTCGCCCGCGCCCAGGTCGGCGCAGCCCTCGCCCCCGTCCGTCCGAGGGCCCAGGCCGCGGCCTCCCCGGTCGGATCCCCACCCGAACGACCCCCCGCTCGAACTCCACTTCCCACACCCCGCCGCGCGTCCGGGCGGATCGGTCCGGTCCACATCGGTCAGATCGCGTGCTGGCAGGCCGTGGTCGCCGGCCTGGTCGCCGGGATCGGCCGCTCGCCAGCGGTCCTGGCGTCGGCTTGCCTCGTGGCGGCGGCCGTTCTCGCGGTCACCGCGACCCGGGTGCAGGGCCGCTGGACGTACGAGTGGATCGGGTTGGTCACGCGCTACTCCGTGCGGCGACGCCGCTGGTCGGCCGCCCCCGGTCCGGACCCTGCGATCCTCACCGCGGTCTCCCCCGGCGCCCGCATCGGCCAGATCGAACCCGACGCTCGCGCGGGTCGCCTCGACGCCGACGCCGAGGAGCCGATCGGCGTCGTCACGCACGAGGCGGGCCTCACCGCGGTCCTCGCGATCGAGCCCACCACCGACCGCAGCGTCCCGCTGCCCGCCCCGCTCGCACTGCTGCCGATGGCCGAGGCCGGCGAGTCACCGATCACCGCGCAGGCTCTCGTCGAGGTCGTTCCCGCACCGCTGGGCACGCTGGCGGGCACCAGCGTCGAGCAGTCCTACCGGGGCCTGCACGGACGGCCACCGCCGGCCCGCCGCCACGGCTGGATCGCCCTGCAGGCCGTTCGGGTACCCGATCGGTCCGACTCCGACGTCCAGGAGCTGGGCACGGCGCTGACCAGTGCGCTGCGCCGCACCCGCCGTCGCCTGACCAAGGCCGGGCTCGCCACCCGGGTCCTTGACCGGAACGAGCTGGCCGACACGATCGACGAGCTCGGCTCCGACCAGCCGGATGCGGAGTACGGCGCCGCTCCGAGCGGCGCGATGGCCGAGGAGTGGGCGCATTGGCGGACTCCCTCGTCCGCGCAGGCGACGCTGTCCGTGGTCGGCTGGCCGGACCTGTCCGATCCGGTCGCGGCTTCGGCGTTCGACCGCCTTCCGGACGCCGCCGGAGTGCCCACCGTGCTCGCGCTCGGCGTCCGCCGCGCCGACCGGGGCGTCGAAGTGCAGGCCGTGATCCGGCTGACGGCTGCTACCCGGGCCGACGTCGACCGCGCGGTCGCCTCGGTGCGGGCCAGCGCGGCCTCCGCGGGGCTGCGGCTCCGCCGGCTGGACGGCGAGCAGGTCCACGGGCTCGCCGCGACGCTGCCGCTGGGGGTGTTCCTCCGATGAGCCGTCGACACCCGCCACTGGCGGAGCCCCGTCCGACCGGCGCGGAACTCGGCCAGGTGCCGTCCCTGCTCCTCCCGGTCGACGCGGTCGACGCGGTCGACCCGGTCACGCTCCCACTCCGCGTCGGTGGCGACGGCACCGTGCTCGGCGTCGACCCGCACGGCGCACCGCTCGCAGTGCGGCTGTTCCGCGCGGCACCCACCCGGATCGTCCTGGTGGGTTCACCCCGCTGCGCGCAGCTGACCGCCTTTCGGACGCTGGCCTCCGGCGCGCAGGTCGTCGTCGGCACCGCACGTCCCCAGACGTGGGCACCGCTCGTCGGGGCCGCACCACCGGGCACGGTCGCGGTCCGCCCGGCCGACGCCCCACCCCTCGCCTCCGGACGACGTACTCGGCCGCTCCTCCACATCGACGACGCCCCGCCCTACGACACGCCGCCGGAGCTACCAGCAGGGCGATGGACGACGGTCGTCACGCTCCGGGAGGCGCTGACCCACCGGGAAGCCGAGCTGGTGGAGCACGCCGACCTCGTACTCCTGCAACCCCTCGTGCAAACCGAGGCCGAGGTGCTGGCTTCGGCACTCCGCGTGCCCGGGATCGACCAGCGGTTGGCGCGGTTGCCCGCCGATGTGCTGACGGTGGCCGACCGGCGCGGCGTCCGCTGGGGACGCCTGTCGGTCACCCCGATCGAGCACCACTCCTTCGGCCCCGCGCTGCGCCGCTGACGCAGGCGCCGCACTGCGCCGCTGACGCCGGCCCCGCGCTGTGCCGCCAACGGAGCCTCCGCGCTGATCCAACTAGCGGATCAGGACGGTCTCCATCCGAACGCCGGTGAGCTCGTCGCTGCGTACCCGGATCTCGTACACGCCGCGCTCGACCCGCGTGCACCCGAGTCGAGCCGCCACCGCGGCGTTTCCGCCGGTGTACTCCAAGTGCGCCCACCCGCCCTCGCGAGAGCGCAGCAGGAACGGCTGGTCCCGCCAGGTCGCCACCGGCCGGTCGTACCCGAGCTGCTCCAGATCGGCCGCGAGCACGATCCGGCGGTACCGCCCCTCCCCGACACGATCGAAGCCGGGCTCCGGCCGATCGGTGTAGAGCCGGATCCACAGCTCCTCGGTCGTGGGCGCCGGGAACGCCTCGTACTCCTGACCCCGCCAGCGGGCTACGTAGCCGGCCCGCATCAGGCGGCCCGCACCAGCAACCAGCGGCGCTGGTCGGCGTCGAACACGGCGATCCGCTGTTCCGGACCGCCCGGCGGCAGTCGGTAGATCTCGCTTCCGTGCGGCGGCAGTACGCCGTCCACCTTGTATTCGCGGATCACCAGCTCGGGGCCGGGCACGAACCCGGTGCCGCGGAACGGCGGCGGTTCCACGACCCACCCGAACATCGCTGCCGCGCCCGCCTCGTCGGCGCCGCCGTACGGCACCCGGTAGAGGGCCGACCCGACCAGCGCCCACCGCAGCAGGTAGATCGCGCCGTCAGCGTCGCAGACGTCGGTTCCGAGCCCGAGTGCCGCCAGCAACGCCGCCGGATCGTCCGGCAGCGACGCGTCGGCGAGCCGGTGCGCGAACCCGCTGATCGCCGAGTATTCGCCGGCCAGATAGCCGGTCACCTGGTCGAACGTGAGCACCTTCTGCAGCACCGGCCGCTCCGCGTCGACGTCCGGATCCTCCCGCGCCAGCCGCGCGACCGTGCCTGCCTCGAGCAGCAGCCGGGACTCCAGGCCTGGGTTCACCGCGAGGTGCCAGTGCGGATCCGGCCAGAACGCGGCGAGCTGGAGGAACCCGATCGGCCGGCTCGATTCACCGGCTCCGGAGCGGCCGAACGCGTCCACCGACGTGAACGCCGGCAACCACGTCCGGCCGTCGACGGTCGCGGTGGCCCACGCCAACGGCGCGGCTCCATCGGCGGTAGGCGGCGGCACCGGGACGACCAGGTCGGCGTCGCGTAACGCGGCGAGGGCCGGGCCCAACGCGTCCGGATCCGCCGCGGCCGCAGCCAGCAGGTCCTCCAGCTCCGAGCTCACCGTGCCTCCCCCACGACCGCGGACGGACTCAGTCGCAGCCCTGGGTGCTGACCTCCTCGGTGGCCCGCTGGCCGTTGACGGCCGCCTCGGTCACCTGGTCGACGCTCAGCGCGAAACCGGTGTCCGGGTCGTCGACCGCAGCCGCGAAGACGACGCCGTACACGGTGCCGTCGGCGGCGAGCAGTGGGCCACCGGAGTTGCCGCTCCGCACCTCGGAGCGCAGCATCAGCACTTCGCGCTGCACCTGGCCGGACTGGTAGATGTTCGGGCCCTTGATCACCCGCTCGTCGCGGATCCGGGCCGGGGTCGCGGTGTACGGACCGTCCTCCGGATAGCCGACGACGATCGCGTCCGCTCCGCTGACCGCCCGCTGGTTGAACTTCAGCACCGGCGCCTCGAGGTCGTCGACCTCCAGAACCGCGACGTCGACGTCCGGGTCGTACCAGACCACCTTCGCCTCGTACGGCTCGCCGAGCACCTCGACCTTCACTTCGTCGGTGCCGGCGATCACGTGGGCGTTGGTCATCACGCGGTTCTGTGCGTAGACGAAGCCGGTGCCCTCCAGCCGCCGGTCACAGGACGACGCTTGGCCGATCACCTTGACCACGGACGCCTGCGCGTTCTTGACCGTGGGGGACCCTGCCAGCGCGCTGTCCGGCGCCGGGACGTCCCGCACCTCGGTCGGCGTCAGCGGCCCCAGCACCTGCGGGAATTCGCCCTGCTCGACGACCTCACCGAAGCGCTGGTAGAGCTGGCGCACCGCGTCCGGAACCGCGTTGTTGACCGCGTCGATCACCACCGAGCGCCGGACCTGACCGGCCAGCCACGGCGACGAGGACGACGCCAGCGGCGTCGCCACCATCCAGGAGACGAGCAGCAGCGCGATGACCGAGACGATCGACCCGCCGAAACCGTCGACCACCCGCAGACCGGAGGAGCGCATGCTGGCCCGCACCCGGCTCCCGATCGCCACCGCGAGGACCTGACCGATCAACGCACAGCCGAACGCCACCGCCAGGGCGGTCGCCACCCGGCTGGTTTGGCTCGTGAACTGGTTCGCGATGACCGGAGCTAACTGGACGCCGAACAGCGCGCCTCCGAAGAACCCGACGAACGACAACGCCCCGACGACGAAACCCTGGCGGTATCCGCTCACTGCGAAACCGATGATTCCGACGACGAGAGCGAGGTCGAGGAGGCTTCCGTCCACTCGAGGTCCTTCCGGTCAGGTGCGTCGCGGGGGCATTGAGACTTGTTCAGGTCCGGCCCACTGCGGTTGATCTCCGCAGATCATGAGCCCAGAGGAGCGAAGGGGCGAACCGAGCCTGAATAAGCCTCATCTCAACTGACGTCGATCACACCGACCATGTTCGACGTGAGGTGGAACGTACAGACGAAGTCATAGCGTCCGCGACTGAGCGTGACCTCGATCGACCGTTCCTGGTCCTTGGAGACCAGGCCGGTGTTGATCTTGACCGGGCGGACCTCCAGATCATGGGGCGTTCCGCCGGTCGTGCGCAGTGTGATGCGCAACTTGCCGGGCTTCGCCTTGATAACCGACGGTTCGTAACGGAGTTGATCGTCTCCGGTGACGGTGATCTCCTGCATTCCGTTCGCGCCGACGGTCGCGCTCGCCATGGTCGTCGGCGATTCGCTCGGGTCACCGGCGGGTCCGCCGCCGGAGCACGCGCCGACAGCGAGCACGGAGAGCAGAGCGGAGGCGACCGGTACGGCGACGGCCACGAGGGGCCCAGCCGCCCCATGGCGTCGAGACGAGAACACACGGCCACCGTAGCTGGCCGGTCCCAACCCTCGTCAGCGCACCGCGTCCGGCGGCTGCGTCCGCCGGGCCAGCGCCAGGTCCTCGGCGGGCAGGTCGCGCATGTTGTGGCGGTTCCACGGTTGGGACCACCCGGCGAGGTCGAGGACGAACGAGATGAGCCCGGCGGTGAAGCCCCAGACGAACATGTCGCTGACGCCGAAGCCGGGGCCGAGCACGCCGCTGGGGTGCCGGACCCGGAACCGGTTGTCGGGGTTGACCAGGTCGGCGAGCGGCACCCGAGCCACGGTCGCGACCTCTGCCGGATCGGCGGGACCGACCGGATGCGGTCGTTCCCACCAGCCGAGCACACCGGTCACGATGAAGCCCGAAACCGGGATGAGCACCGGTGGCAGCTCACCGATCACGCGTACGGAGCCCGGGTCGAGCCCGACCTCCTCGTTCGCCTCCCGCAGCGCGGTGCCGACCGGACCGTCGTCATCGGGGTCGGTCGCACCACCGGGGAACGCCGGCTGTCCGGCGTGCGCCCGCAGGGTGGCCGCCCGCTGCAGCAACAGGACGTCAGGGCCGTGCTCACCCTCGCCGAACAGGATCAGGACCGCGGACGGACGTCCGCCGCCGTCCGGTGGCGGGACGAACCGGGAGATCTGCTCGCTGCGGACCTGCGGCAGCGACTCCACCAATCGGTGCAGCCACGGCGGCAGCGCGTCCGCGCCGGGTTCGGGGTGGCCGGGCGTGTCGGGCCCCACGGACCAGGTCGCCCCGCTCACACCGGTACCGCTTCTCGCGTCGTCACCAGACCAGCGTGCACTCCACGCTCACGTTCGCACAGTCGCCGACGTGTCACCACGAACGAGAAAACCGCGCGGCGGCCGACGTCATTCCACCTTCACGCCGAGATATCGGCTGACCAACGCAGTCAGGGTCGCGTCGGTGAGCGGCGCGCCGCGATAGACGTGGACGACTTCGCCGTCCGCGGCGACGAACACGGTCACGGGCAGCGCGTTCACGCCCAGCGCCTTGCGCACCCGCTGGTCCCGGTCGTAGACGTTGGCGAACGTGACGTCCAGGTCACCGGCGGCGGCGACCGCGCGCCGGGCGTCGTCGGCCGTGTTGACCCCGAGCACGGCCAGGCGGCTACCTGCCGCTCGTGCCAGCCGGACGAACGACGGCATCTCCGCACCGCACGGCGGGCACCACGATCCCCACAGGTTGAGTACCAGCGGACGCCCGGTCGGAGCGCCGACCCTGACCGAGGTGCCGCTCCCGTCCATGCAAGGCAATGCGGTGACGCCTGCGAGCGGACTGTCGGCGGGTGGCTCCCCGGCGCCGGTCGGGCAGGCCGCGAACCCGCTGTTCCGGAACGAAGCCGGCGTCGACGACGCGACCGCGGGGTCGTCGACGTCCCCACCACCGCACGCGGCCACCAGCGTGAGCAGAGCCGCCGCGGCGAACAGCCGGAGCCGTCCGCTCACGCCCCGACCAACGCGGCCAGCTCGTCGACCCGAGGGCCCTTGAGCAGCTTCACCGCTGTCGGCAGGTCGGTCGGGCCGGTGCCGTACGCGGGGCACAGGGGCGCCAGCGTGCACGCTCCGCAGGCGGGTTTGCGAGCGTGGCAGACACGTCGGCCGTGGAAGATCAGCCGATGGGAGAGCATCGTCCAGTCTTTGCGAGGGAACAGGTCGCCGACGATCTGCTCGACCTTGACCGGATCTTCCTCGGCGGTCCAGCCGAACCGCCGCACGAGACGCCCGAAGTGCGTGTCGACAGTGATGCCCGGAATCCCGAACGCGTTGCCGAGGACGACGTTCGCGGTCTTGCGCCCGATGCCCGGTAGCGTGACCAGCTCCGCCAGCGTCCGGGGCAGCTCACCGTCGAACCGCTCGACCAGAGCTTGGCCCAGTCCGATCAGCGAGGTCGTCTTCGCCCGGAAGAAGCCGGTCGGCTTGAGGATCGTCTCCAACTCGGTGCGGTCGGCACCGGCGTAGTCCTCGGCCGTCCGGTACTTCGCGAACAACGTCGGCGTGGTCAGGTTGACCCGGACGTCGGTTGTCTGCGCCGACAGGATCGTGGCGACCGCGAGCTCCAGCGGCGTGGTGAAATCCAGTTCGCAATGCGCGTCGGGGTGGGTCTCGGTGAGGATCCGGTGCATCCGGCGGGCCCGGCGCTTCAACGCGAGCGGGCTCTCCACGGCGGCGACTGTCACGCCGAAAGAGTAGGCCACGCTCCGGCGGTCCCGCTCTCGCGTGGGCGAGGGAGCGTGGCCTACGTACTTCCTCCGGCAGGCGGGCGCAGCCGCGGGAGGCGAGCGGTGGGCTGGTCGGCCACGTCGTGGTCGGCTCCGGGCGCACCCGGGTCGGCGAGCCGCTCCGGTGCGCTGCCGAGCGCGGCTCGCTGGGCCCGCAGCGCGTCCCGCAGCGCCCCGGCGGTGGGGAGCCGGTTCTCCGGCTCCCGGGCCATCCCGGCGCGTAGCACCGCGACCACCGAGTCCGGCACGCCGGGGATCCTCGGGATCGGCGCGGAGTGCAGCGCCGCGATCTCGCCGTCGGTGAGGCTCCCCGCCCCGGCCGGCCAGCGCGGCGGACGGCCGGTGAGGAGCGCGTAGAGCGTCGCGGACAAGCCGTACACGTCCACCGCAGGCGTCGGACGGCGCGACCAGAACATCTCCGGCGCCGCGTACGCCGGGGTGAGCAGCTCCAGCGTCGTCGTCGACTCGGTGGTCGGGTCGTACCGGGCCGCGAGCCCGAAGTCGGCCAGCTCCGGATGCCCGTACCGGTCGTAGAGCACGTTGGCGGGCTTCACGTCCCGATGCACGACACCGACCCGGTGCGCGGCCGCCAAAGCGTCCGCGATCGCCACCCCGACGTCGAGCACCTGGGTCAGCGGCATCGAGCCGTGCTGACGCAGGTAGTCGGCGAGCGATCCGGCCGGGCAGAGTTCCATGACCAGGTACGCGCGGCCGTCGGCGGTGATCCCGGCGTCGTGGATGTCGATCACGTTCGGATGACCGGAGACCTGCCCCGCCGCACGCACCTCGGCGCGGAATCGGGCCCGGTCCGCCTCGTCGAGCAGCACACGGTGGTCGATCTTCACCGCGACCTCGCGGCCGATCGACTCCTGAAGTGCCCGGTACACCGTGGAGAATCCGCCGCTGCCCAACACGGACAGGATCGTGAACCCCGGGACCGGGGCGGCACCCTCCACCCGGCCTCCCGTCGACGCGCTGCCCGGCGGCGCAGCCACCGACCATCGAAGCCACAGCCTACGGTGCACGTTGGGCAGCCCGAGTCGGACACCGGACAGCCCTCGATATCGCGATCTCGGCGGATTTTCGATAGCGGAGAATAGGTGTTTCCGAAACGATCCAGGTCGTCGCGTTCGGAACCAGAAATAGTGACTCGGGGCGTCGGGAGCGGGTCATTGCCCGCCCCGTCCCATGCGCCCCATAGACTCACCGACAGTCTGCCGCTGCTGGAGGTGGGGTCATGGACGAGGTACTTGCCCGCTCAGGGCTGTTTCAGGGGGTCGAGCCGGAGTCAGCTGAGGCTCTCGCGGCCCACCTGGAGTACCTCGACATCCCGAAGGGTCACACGATCTTCTCCGAAGGGGAGCTCGGTGACTCGCTTTATATCGTGATGTCCGGGAAGGTTAAGGTCGGTCGCCGCGCTGCGGATGGCCGAGAAAACATGATCGCGGTGATGGGCCCGTCCGATCTGTTCGGCGAGCTGTCCCTCTTCGACCCTGGTCCCCGAACGGCGAGCGCGGTCGCGGTGACCGATGCGAAGGTCGCCCGGATGCGACAGCAGTCGCTCCGACCGTGGATCACCAACCGGCCCGAGATCGCCGAGCAGCTCCTGCGGGTGCTCGCCCGTCGGCTGCGTCGGACGAACGACGCGCTGGCCGACCTGATCTTCACCGACGTGCCGGGGCGGGTCGCGAAGAACCTGCTGCAGCTCGCCAAGCGGTTCGGGACGCGCGAGGGCACCGGTCTGCGCCTCACGCACGACCTGACGCAGGAGGAGATCGCGCAGCTCGTCGGCGCGTCCCGGGAGACCGTGAACAAGGCGCTGGCCGACTTCACGTCCCGCGGGTGGCTACGCCTCGAGGGAAAGTCCGTCGTCCTCTTGGATCCAGAACGCCTGTCCCGCCGCGCCCGCTAGTGGGCGGCCCGCGCCGAACAGCACAGTGCGGACGCTGCGCAGCGTCCGCACTGTGCTGTTCAAGCGCCGCTAGGCGCGTTGCTTGTGTACTTGCTACGGCGATGGAGCCCGCTGAGGGCGTCGCTCGCAGTCGAGCGCGACGACGTCGTGACCTTTGGCCTGCTGTCATAAGGAGTCGCGCTCGCCTGTGAGCGTCGTTCTCAGCGGGCCGCCCACTAGACGAAGTAGGGGCGGCTTAGTTCGTCGGTGCCTTTGCCGGCCAGGCAGCGGAACTTCGTGGCTCCGAGCGCGGACACGCTCGTGCGCCACCCGCTGGCGTCCTGGCCGGTCGCGGTGAGCACCGCGGTGAGAACCGACGGCGAGCACAGGAACTGCACGTGCGGATCGGCGCGCAGCGCCCGCGCGTCGGTGCCCCGCGTGCTGGACGAGACCGTTCCGATCACGAACGTTTCCCACGTGTGGTTGTTCGTGCAACCACGAGCCTTCACCGCGCCGTCGGACTCGTCCCGCCAGCACTCCGGATTGGCCGGGCACTGCGCCTGCATCCCGGAGCCGGTCGCGGCCAGCACCGCCACCTCACAGGCGCTACCGAACGCGTTGGTGCCGGTGGTGGTGGTCGGCAGCCCGTCGAGCGGGAAGCCAGGCAGCTCTCCGCTTCGTGACGGCGAAGGCAGCGGCGTCCCCGCCGGGGAGGTGGGCTGCGGGGCATCGGTCGGCACCGACGTCGCCGGCGGACGCGGCTCGTCGTCAGAACCGGCGAGGAAGCCGGTTACCGCGACCCCGATCCCGACGGCGACCACCAATACGGCCACTACGACGCCGAGAATGAGCAGCGTGCGCTTCGTCCCGCCGCTGCTCGGCGGACCACCCGGTGGCGGCGCGGAGAAGCCGCCCGGCGGCGGACCGTACGGCGGGGGGTATCCCCCGGCGTCCGGTTTCGCGGAGCCGAACGTGCTGCTCGGGAACACCGAGGTGGGGTTGGCACCGCCGCGCGGCGGTCCGCTGGTCGGCCCGGGGCCGGGCGGGCCGCTGAACGACGCAGGTGGGCTGGTCTGCGCAGGCGGACCACTGTGCGGACGCGCCGGCGGCAAACCGCCCTGCTGCCAGCCTCCGGTCACCGGGCCGCCCGTGCCGGCGGCGTACCCGCCGCCGGAGTACGGCGGTGCCGACTGCGGCCGGTACGACGGCGGTCCGGACGAGGGCGGTCCCGACGACGGCGGTGCAGACGAGGGTGCTCCGGACGACGGCGCAGACGGTCCGCTCACCGGCCCCACCGCGCCGAACGCGTGCCGCGACCCGGTGTCCGGATCGAGATCCATCGCGGCCAGCGCGTCCCGGAGCTCGGCGGCCGTCCCGAACCGGTCCTCCGCGTACGGCGCCATCGCCTGCCGCAACACGTTCGAGAACGACGCCGGAACACCCGGGATGTCCGGGACCGGCTCATCCAGCATCATCACCATCGTGGCGAGGCTGGGCGTTCCCGTCTCCGGCCACCTCGGCGGACGCCCGGACAGCAACGCGTAGAGCGAGGCACCGAGCGCGTACTGGTCGCCGAGTGGGGTCGGAGGCTCCATCCGGAAGACCTCGGGCGGCGCGTAGGCGGGCGTCAGCGCCTCGATCGTTACGGAGAGTTCCCGGTTGGGGTCGGGCAGCGCCGCGAGACCGAAGTCCGCCAGGCCCGGCACCCCGTACCGGTTGATGAGGATGTTCCCCGGCTTCACGTCCCGGTGCAGGATGCCGTTGTCGTGCGCTGCCTGCAGCGCGTCCGCGATCTTGACCCCGACGTCACGCACCTCGGCCGGGGACAGTGGGCCGTGCTGACGCAGGCGGGTCGCGTACGAGCCGCCGGTGCAGAGCTCCATCACCAGGTACGGGTGGTTGTCCTCGGTCACGCCGGCGTCGTAGACGTTGACGACGTTCGGGTGGCCGGACATGCGGCCGGCCGCCTCCGCCTCGCGGAGGAATCGGCGCCGGTCACGCTCGGACTCCAGCGAACGGGTGTCGATTTTGAGCGCGACCTCGCGGCCGATCGAGTCCTGCCGGGCGCGGTAGACGGTGGAGTACCCGCCGCGCGCCAGAACGGTCAGATCGGACAGACCGGCCACCGGGGATGCCGGTTGGGTTCCGGACGCCTCACTTCGCACGTGGACGACCGTACCGACTTCCTGCGAGTGATGGGCCGTGAGCTGCCTCGCGGTGCACTGTCTCTTTGCCGTCACTCACCCCGAACACGGCCTAGCTGGGTCGCGCGAGGGCGTGCGCGAGCGCCACCCGGTCACGCACCGTATCGCTGGCCGCCCGCTCCGAAGCCTGTTCGGTGCCGTAGGCGAGCGCAACCGCCTCGTCGGCTGCGGCCAGCGCTTCGGGCAGGGCGCCGGTCGCGGCGAGCGAGACCGCCAGCGCCCGGCGGGAAACGATCCGGCTGCGGATGTCCTCGGCCGGTACCCGAGACGCCCGGCGAGCCCACTCCAGCGACTCCTCCGCCTTGCCCGCCTCCAGCAGCACACCTGCGTAGTGGGCCAGTGCCTGCCTCCGCGGGAACAGCAGCGACGGTCCGCTGGCGTCGTTCACCACCTCGGCGAGCAGCTTGATCGCGCCGTCCCGGTCACCGCTCAGGCGGCGGGCCTGCGCCTGGAGCACGAGCGGACCGACCCGAGTCGACGGATCCACCTCCAGCGGTGCGATGAGCTCCAGCGTCCGGACGGCGTCCGCTTCGGCGGCGGCCAGCTCGCCGGCGCTGAGACGGCAGTAGCCGCGCACGGTGAGCGCGATGCCCGCGGTGAGCGGATGCCGGATCTGGGCACCGATCTCCAGCGCCTCGGACAGCAGGTCGACGGCCTCGTCCAGCCGGTCGAGCCCGCGGGCGATCACCCCGCGGACGGTCAGCGCCAGGCTGGCCCCCCAGGGGTCGTGTCCGGCGACGAACGCGGCGTGCGCCAGGTCGGCCTGGTCGGTGGCGTGGGTGAGGTCGCCGAGCTCGGCCGCGGCGAACGCGTCCACGATCCGGAGCGCGGCCACCGCCCAACCGTCGGCGACCCGCTCGGCGTACGGCACGAACTTCTCCGCGAGGCGCCGCGCCTCGTGTAGGCGTCCCTCCAGCAGGCGGACGAAGGCCGTGGTGCCGCGCACCCACGACCGGCCGGCCGGGTCGTCGAGCCGGGCGAACACCGCCCGCGCCTCCTCCAGCACCCGGTCGGCCCGGCCGAAGTCGCCGCGAGTCGTCGCCGACCAGGCCAGGTGCTGCAGCGCCCAGGCGGTACCCGGCCCGTCGTTCGAGGCCGACGCCACCCGGTAGGCCGCCGTGAAACGACGCTCGGCCATCGGCAACCGGCCGCCGAGATAGTCGAGCATGCCGAGCCGCCGGAGCGCCTCGCTCTCGCAGTGCGGCAGGTCCGCGGCCCGGGACCGGCGCAGCGCCGAACTCCATGCGGCGACGGCCGCCCTGGTCTCGCCGCCCGCCCGCAGCGCCTCGCCCTTCACCAGCAGCGCGGCGACCGCGACCGGGCCGTCCCCGACCGCCACCGCCGCCGCCAGCTCGCGCGCCTCGTCGGTCCGTCCGCTGGCCAACAGCGCCCGCGCCCGGAGTAGTCGGAGGTCGTCCGCACCTACCGCACCCTGGCCCCGTTCGGGGAGGAGTGCGATCGCACGATCGAGCAGGCCGAGCGCGCGCCCTGGCTCGCCGAGCGCGATCGTGCGCTCGGCGAGCCGGTGCAGTGCGGTCACCCCGATGCCGGCGACCTGCCGGGCCTGGTGCTGGGGAGGGAGCGACATCTCGTCGGCCAGCCGCAACGCCCGCTCGGCGTGGCGCGCCACGAACTCGTCGCGCTCCACCTCGGACAAGCCGCGTACCGGCTCCGCGTCGGCCCAGCGGGCGATCCGGGCGTGCCGCGCCGCCAGGTCGGCGTGGCCGATGCCGCTGTAGGCCGCCTCCCGCATCAGCGCGGTGACGAACCCGTAGCCACCGCTGGCGGTACGCCGGAGCATGCGCCTGCTGATCAGGTCGGCGAGGGCTCGGTCGAGGTCGGACGTCGCGCTGGCGAGCGAGCGACGGCTGCCCCGCAGCTCCTCGAGAGCGCCGGCCGGGACCCGGTCGCCGACGACGGCGGCGTCCCGGAGCACGGTCCGTGGGTACTGCGGCAGAGCGTCGATCCGGGCCGTCAGCACCGCGGCCAGATCCGAGGAGAGCAGGCGCCCGGCGAACCCGCCGGGCGCGAGCCGCCAGCCGTTGGCTCCGCCGGTCAGCCGCCCCTGCTCGACCAGGAGCGAGACCAGTTCGGCCAGGTAGAACGGGTTGCCCTGCGCGGTCGCGAGCAGCCGCGTCTCGTCCGCGCGGTCCAGCGGCCCGCCGAGGTACGAACGCAGCAGCCGGGACACCGCGGCACCGGTCAGCGGCGGCAGCGGCAGCGGCTCGGCGGCCGGCAGACGGGTCAGCAGGCCGTGCGTCCGCACGAGCTCGGGACGGCCGAGCAGCAGCACGAGCACGGCTCCGTCCAGGCGGTCGACGAGCGCCCCGATCGCGTCCAGCGTGTCCGCTGACGCGTGGTGGACGTCGTCCACCTCGACCAGCAGCGGCTCGGTTGTGGCCAGGCCGGTGAGCAAGGCGGCGAGCACCGACGGCATCCGTTCCCGGCGCCCCGCCGCGGTGGAGATCCCCGGGACGCCGCTCAGCGCGTCCACGTCGGATTCCACGCCGACCAGGTCGAACAGGACCTCGACGCCTCCCGGGCCGAGCCCCGGGTCGGGCAGGTCGGTGGCGACCCGGCGGATGCGCTCGGCGATCCGGTCAGCCGCGTCGTCCGGCTCGACGCCGCACGCCTGCCGCACCAGATCCGCCAACGGCGCCAGCCGCCCGGTCTCGCCGAACGCCGGGCAGCGCGTGGAGAGGGCCCGAGCCCCGAACGAGTCGCCGACCATCCGGGCGAGCTCCGCACCGAGCCGGGTCTTGCCCGCACCGGCTTCGGCGGTGACGACGACGACCCGGGGCTCGCCCTCGTCGACGACCTCCGCGAACCGGCCCACCAGGCGTCCGGTCTCGACCTCCCGGCCGACGAACGGCGCCTCGTCACCGAGCCCCGGCCGGATACCCGGGGCGTCCCGCAGTCCGAGCAGTTCGTAGGCCTCGACCGGCTGGCGCTTGCCCTTGAGCCGCAGCGGCGGCAGCCGACGCCATGCCGCGCGGTCGCGGGTCGCGCGCTGGGTCCGGGCCCCCGCGTAGACCGCGCCCATGCCGGCGGCGTCGGACAGCCGGGCAGCGGTGTTCACGGTGTCGCCGATGACCGTGTACGAGAGCGCGGCCTGGACACCGGCGACCACCTCACCGGTGTTCACCCCGACTCGCAGCCCGAGACGGCGTCCGCCGCCCAACTCGTCCTCGATCACGCGCTTGACCGCGCGCTGCATGGCCAGCGCCGAACGGACCGCGCGCTCCGGATCGTCCTCGTGGGCGACCGGAGCGCCGAAGACGGCCATGATGCCGTCGCCGGTCAGCTTGTCGACGTGACCGCCGAAGGCGGTGACGGTGCGCGCGCAGGCCGCCAGCACCCGGTCGGTCAGCCGCCCGACCCGTTCCGGGTCGAGGTCCTCCGACCAGGCGGTGAAATCGGTGAGGTCGCCGAAGAGCACGGTGACCACCCGGCGTTCGGTCGCGAACCCGGTCGGTTCGACGTCCGGCAGGCGGGCACCGCAGTGATGGCAGTACCGCGCCCCAGGCACCGCGACCGTGCCGCAGACGGGACAGGTCATGGTCGGTACCCGGTCGAAGGCGGCGGTGCCCACTGGAGGGCGGGACAGGTCATGGTCGGTACCCGGTCGAAGGCGGCGGTGCCCACTGGAGGGTCGGACAGGTCATGGTCGGCCAGTCACCCGGAGGTAATCGAGCTGGGCGCGCACCGAGAGCTCGGCAGCGGGCCAGACCGACCGGTCGACGTCGGCGTAGACGGTCGCGACCACCTCCGCGGGGCTCGCCGCTCCCGCCGCCACCGCGGCCTCCACCTGGGCGAGCCGCTCGGCCCGGTGCCGGAGGTAGTACCCGGCCACCGCCTCGGCGTCCGGCAGCACCGGGCCGTGCCCGGGCAGGACCGGGATCGATCCCAGCCCGCGTAGTCGCTCCAGGCTGGTCAGGTAGTCCCCGAGCTGGCCGTCCGGCCAGGCGACGACCGTGGTGCCCCGCCCGAGGATCGTGTCGCCGGTGAGGACCGCCTCGTCCCCGATGACGAAGGACACCGAGTCGGCCGTGTGACCCGGAGTTCCGAACGTCCGGATCCGCAGCCCGGCGACGTCCAGCGGCTCCCCGTCGGCCACCAGCGCCTGGCCTCCCACCGCGTGCGCCGGATCGAGCGCGAGCACGTCCGAGCCGGTCATCTCGGCGAACCGGCGCGCACCCTCGGCGTGGTCGGGGTGGCCGTGGGTCAGCAGCGTGGCGGCTACTGGGCCGAGGGCAGCCACCCGCTCGAGGTGCGACGGCATCAGCGGACCCGGGTCCACCACGACACAGCTGGTCGAGCCGGGCGCGCGCAGCACCCAGGTGTTGGTGCCGTCCAGCGTCATCGGTCCGGGGTTGTCGGCGCGGACGAGCGTCGCCCAGTTCGGGACCCAGTCGGGAAGACTCACGACGGCGAACTCCCACCGCGTTCGACCGCAGGCGGCCGCCCGTGCCGCGCGATACCCGCCATCAGCCCTGCCACGAACTCCGGCGTCACGCCGGCCGGCAGCAACTCGAGCGACTCCGGCGGAAGCGTCAGCCGTGGCCCG
The DNA here is from genome assembly GCF_039536245.1 of Cryptosporangium minutisporangium. Taxonomy (NCBI): domain Bacteria; kingdom Bacillati; phylum Actinomycetota; class Actinomycetes; order Cryptosporangiales; family Cryptosporangiaceae; genus Cryptosporangium; species Cryptosporangium minutisporangium. The sequence goes on from NZ_BAAAYN010000017.1 coordinate 438,429, forward strand.
TCGGAACCCGCGTGGTAGATCGGCTGGATGGGCCGGATGGTCCGGGCGCCGGCGGCCGCGAACACGTCCGCCAGCGTGTCGTACTCGGCCAGGCTCAGCAGCGTGGACGCCGTCGGCGGCAGCATGCCCAACTCGCCGCGCTCCACGGTGGCGAGCGCCTCGGACGGCCGCAGCCAGAGCCCTCGGGTCGCCTCGCCGGAGGGCTGCTGCACCTCCTGCCCGCCCGGTAGCCCGGCGACGAAGAACCGGGTGTCGAACCGGCGTTTCTCGGCCTCCGGAGTGATCCAGTGGGTCCACGGGCGGACCAAGTCGGTACGGATCACCAGCCCTCGGGTGGCCAGCAGCTCCGGAAGCGTCGTCGCACCCGCTTCGAGCGCGGCCCGGTCGTGCGCGAGCTCGCCGTGGTCGGGGAACGGACGCCCGTCGACCGGCTCCGCCAGCAGGACGCCGATCTCCTCGAACGTCTCGCGGACCGCGGCGGTGACCAGCGCGCGAGACAGGTCCGCGTCGGCTCCGAGCGGCCATTCGGCGGGGTCGGGGCCCCGCCAGGACCCCGGCGGTACGTAGTCGCCCGGGTCGACCGACCCGCCGGGGAAGACAGTGAGACCGGCGAACGCGGCGAGGCGAGTCGACCGGACGAGCAGATAAGCCTCGAGCCCGCCGGACGCATCGCGGAGCAAGATCGTGGTGGCGGCGTCGCGCGGCGTGGCCGGTCGCGGGTGCTGCGCGGGCCGTCCTGCGTCTGCGGCCTCGGCCGGCACTCCGGGAACCATGAGGGCATCGTAGGTCGTGCACCCCTGTCGTCGACCTGCTGTCAACGATCTCAGCCCCCGGTCGCGCGGATCTTGCCGCGCAGAACCCGGCTCGCCGCCGTGGAGTACGGTGCCAGCTGTGACGGGGCGCCACCACGGAGATTACAGAGAGTCTGCCACCATCCCCACCACCGCGCTGCCCGGGCTTCCACCTGAACAGCCAGCCCCGAGCCGGGAACTGCCTACCGAGCTGAGCGTCGAACAACTGGCCGAACATTGCCGGGTCAGCGTCCGGCTGGTGCGGGCGCACCAGTCCCGGCGGCTGCTGCACCCGCCGCGCCGGGTCGGTCGCCGCAGCGTGTACGACCACTCGCACATCGACCGGCTCGAGCTGATCCAGCGGCTGCAGCAGGCCGGTTTCTCGCTCGCCGCGATCCGCGCGCTGCTGCAGACCGGCCACAACGCGCCGGAGCTGGCGCTCGCGTGGCACTCCCAGGGCCTGGCGATGCGCTTTCCGTCGCCCACCGACACCTCGGACCCGGATCTGCAGGTGGAGCCCGAGGGCGTGGCCGACCTGCACGCGCAGCCGGGTGCGTGGGAGGCGCTGGAGTCCTACGGGCTGGTCAGCCGCGGCCGGGACGGCCACTGGCACGGCACCCACCCGGTGCTCGTCGCGGTGGGCCGTCGGGCGCGGGAGATGGGGCTGCCGTCGCCGGAGATCACCCGGCTGCAGCTACGGGTGGCGGCGGCCACGCTGGAGCTCTCCCGGGAAATTCTGGAGGCGTTCACCCGGGTGTTCGCCGAACGGCCCGCGCCGGACCCGTCGCGTCCGGCGGATGCCGTCCCGGCCGTCTCGGCGGGGGCCCCGCGGGTTCCGCAGCCGCGGGCCGGCGACGCGGAGCCGTCCGAGGTCGTCGGCAACGGGCGGGTGGACGACCGAGCCCGGCTGATCGAGGACTACGCCGGCATGTCCTCGGTAGCGACCGCGCTGGTGACCGCCACGTTCGAGGTCCAGCTCAGCCGCGTGGTGCGGGGCGTCGTCGGTATCCCGTCCGACACCCCGCCGCTCGCGTGAGCGCTCAACGCACCTCGACGATCAGCTCGACCTCGACCGGAGCGTCGAGCGGCAGCACCGCCACCCCCACCGCGCTCCGGGCGTGCTTGCCCGCGTCGCCGAACACGGCTCCGAACAGCTCGCTCGCGCCGTTCACCACGCCGGGCTGACCGGTGAACCCGGGCGCGGACGCGACGTACCCGACCGCCTTCACGACCCGCACGACGTCGTTCAGGTCGACGACGGACGCCACCGCGGCTAGCGCGTTCAGCCCGGCGGTCCGCGCCAGCTCGTAGCCGGTCTCCGCGGATACCTCGGCGCCGAGCAGTCCGGTGACGGGCAGCTTGCCGTCGACCATCGGCAGCTGACCGGAGGTGTAGACGTACGAACCGGTGCGCACCGCGGGCACGTACGCGGCCACCGGGGCCGGTACGACCGGCAGCGTCAGACCCAGCTCCGCGAGTCGTTGTGCGACGTTGCTCACTGAATTCCCCTCGAACGGCGCCTGCTGAGGGCGCTCGCCCTCAGAGAAAGCCGGGCGTTGGAAGGAGCTCACTGGCCTTCCTTCGGGCGCTTCAGGTAGGCGACGAGCTGCTCGGCGCTCGGACCGGGCACCACGGCGACCAGTTCCCAGCCGTCTTCACCCCAGTTGTCCAGAATCTGCTTCGTGGCGTGCACGAGCAGTGGAACCGTCACGTACTCCCACTTCGTCATGGCCGCACCCTACTGGGAGCGCGATGCCGACCGGCGCCGACGGGCAGCTCGCGTGGATGCGTGGTTACGCTCGTAGAGTGCCCGAGGAATCCGCTGCGTTCCCCCAGGCGCGGCTGCACATAGTCACCGGCAAGGGCGGGACCGGGAAGACGACGGTCGCCGCGGCGCTCGCGCTCGCGCTGGCCGCTGGTGGGCGCCGGACCCTGCTCGTCGAAGTGGAGGGCCGGCAGGGCGTCGCGCAGCTGTTCGGCCTCGATCCGCTGCCCTACGCCGAGCGTCCGATCGCGGTCGCGCCCGAGGGCGGTGAGGTGCGCGCGCTCGCCGTCGACGCCGAGGAAGCCCTGCTCGAGTATCTGGAACTCTTCTACAAGCTCGGCCGGGCCGGCCGGGTCTTGAAGAAGCTCGGTGCGATCGACTTCGCGACCACGATCGCGCCCGGTATGCGCGACGTGCTGCTGACCGGCAAGGTCAAAGAGGCGGTGACCCGAGCCGATCGGGGCCGGCGCGTCTACGACGCCGTCGTGCTCGACGCTCCGCCGACCGGACGGATCGGGCGTTTCCTCAACGTCAACTCCGAGGTCGCCGGGCTGGCCAGGGTCGGACCGATCAAGACCCAGTCGGACGGTGTGATGGCCGTCCTGCGCTCGCCGATGACCGCGGTGCACCTGGTCACGCTCCTCGAGGAGATGCCGGTGCAGGAGACCTCGGACGCCGTCACCGAACTCGCCGCGATCGGGCTGCCGATCGGCGCGGTGCTGGTCAACGCGGTCCGCGGAACCTCGTTGGTCGACGCGAAGGTCACCCAGGCGGAGCTGAAGCGCGGCCTCACCGCGGCCGGGCTGCCCACTGACCGGCAAACGGTGAAGGGCCTCGTCGACGAGGTGACCGACCACGTGCGCCGGGTAGCCCTGGAACAGCGTCTGCGGTCGGAGCTGACCGAGCTCGGCCGTCCGGTGGTGGACCTGCCGTTGCTGCCGGAGGGCGTGGACACGAACGAGCTGTACGAGCTGGCCGACGTGCTGCGGAAGGCGGGGGTGCGGGCGCCGTGACCCATCTGGACATGGAGGCGCTGCTGGCCGATGCCGACACACGGATCATCGTGTGTTGCGGCTCCGGCGGTGTGGGAAAGACCACTACGGCCGCCGCGCTGGGGCTTCGCGCGGCGGAGACGGGGCGGCGCACGGTCGTGCTCACGATCGACCCTGCACGCCGGCTCGCGCAGTCGATGGGCCTCTCCGAGCTGGACAACGTCCCGCGTCGGGTGAAGGGCGTCGAGAGCGCGGCGGGTGGCGAGCTGCACGCGATGATGCTCGACATGAAACGGACGTTCGACGAAGTCGTCCTGGCGCACACCGACCCGGAGCGTGCCGAGGAGATCTTCGCGAACCCCTTCTACCAGGCGATGTCGTCCTCGTTCTCGGGGACGCAGGAGTACATGGCGATGGAGAAGCTCAGCCAGCTCCGGGCCGCCGACGAGTGGGACCTGATCATCGTCGACACGCCACCCAGCCGCTCGGCCCTCGACTTCCTGGACGCGCCGCAGAACCTGGCCCGTTTCCTCGACGGTCGGCTGCTCAAGCTGCTGCTGGCGCCCGCGAAGTCCGGCGGGCGCGGCATGCTGAAGATGATGTCGGCCTCGTTCGGGCTGTTCAGCCGCGTGATCACGAAGGTCCTCGGCACGCAGCTGCTGGACGACGTCTCGACGTTCGTCGCCGCGCTGGATTCGATGTTCGGCGGCTTCCGGGAGCGCGCCCAGCGCACCTACGACCTGTTGAAAACGCCGGGCACCGCGTTCGTCGTCGTGGCGGCTCCGGAGCCGGACGCCGTGCGGGAGGCGTCGTACTTCGCGGACCGCCTCCTCGCGGAGGGAATGCCGCTGGCGGGGCTGGTTCTCAACCGGGTGCACGCCACCGAGGTGCCGGGGCTCTCCGCGGCCGAGGCGTTGACCGCCGCGGAGGAGTTGGAGCGCACCGACGGGTCGTCGGTGACCGCCGAGGTGCTACGGCTCCACGCCGGCCTCTCCCGGCTGGTGGAGCGCGAGCGGCGGATCGCGGCGGGGTTCACCACCGCGCACCCGGAGGTTCCCGTCGTCGAGGTGCCGGCCGAAGCCGAGGACGTCCACGATCTCGACGGCTTGCGCCGGGTGGGCGCGGCGCTCGTCCGTACTGCGTAGGCGCGCCGCGCCGGTACTGCTCAGGTTCGCCGCCGGGGGCCTCGGCCCGGGCCGGAACCTGGTTGCTCAGCCGGTGGGCTGCAGGTCGTGCGCCTTACGGGCGGACTCGAGAAGCTTCCACCACGAGGTCACGTCGGGGCGTCGGCGTAAAAGTGCACGACGCTCGCGCTCGGTCATACCGCCCCAGACCCCGAACTCGACACGGTTGTCGAGGGCATCAGCGAGGCATTCCGTCCGAACCGGACAACCCATACACACCGTCTTGGCACGGTTCTGCGCCGCACCCTGGACGAAGAGCGAGTCCGGATCGCTGGCGCGACAGGCCGCACGTCCAGCCCAGTCAGCGATCATTCCCATCTCTGCCCCCTTCAGCGTCACGCCGTCCCGGCAAGGCTCGTCAGGCACGCAAAATCCGTGTGGGCGACGCCGTGTCGGTCCGGCATGCCTGCCCCAGGACGGTAAGAAAGCGACAGTGGCGGTTGGCAGCGGCCATTCGGGTGGTCTTTCACCAGCACTAATGGGCAGTGGCTATCCACCGTATGGTGGAAGGAGCCCTGTTCAGAGGTGGTGCCCCTGGTCACACCAACCCGTGAGTAACCTCGACGGCCTGGATTCTGGGTATCGCTGCGTACTCTGGGCGCCGTGAAGTTGCCTCAGGACCGCACGCTCGCCAATGTCGTCTCACTGGTGCTCTGCGGAATCCTCGCCGGCGTAGTGATCGCCGCCGCCGCGTTCCCCGCGGTGGGCGTGTCCGGTTTAACCGCTAAGTCGGCTTCGGATTCCTTCAGTGACCTGCCGGCCGAGATCAAGATCCCTCCCGTGCCGCAGGTCTCGATTCTTTACGCGAGCAACGGTAAGACAGAGATCGCCCGGTTCTACGACGAAAACCGGCGGAACGTGAAGCTCGGCGACGTCGCACCAGTGATGCGACAGGCGATCGTGGCCGCCGAGGACAACCGGTTCTACGATCACCAGGGTGTCGACGCCCGGGGCATCGTCCGCGCGTTCGTGCGGAACCAGAGCAACGGCCAGGTCACCCAGGGCGCTTCCACGCTGACCCAGCAGTACGTGCGGTCGATCCTGAAGTACGGCGCGACCAACTCCGAAGAACTCCGCCTGGCCACCGAGGACACGGCCGGCCGGAAGCTGCGCGAGATGCGGTACGCGATCGCGCTGGAGAAGGAACTCTCCAAGGACCAGATCCTGGAGAATTACCTCAACATCACGTACTTCGGTAACCAGGGCTACGGCATCTACGCCGCGTCGTGGGTGTACTTCAGCAAGCCGCCGTCGGAGCTGACTCTCGCGGAAGCCGCGATGATCGCCGGGATGGCGCAGAACCCGACCCAGTACAACCCGGTCGAAAACAAGCAGTTCGGCACCAAGCCGGCGGAAGACCGGCGCGAGTACGTGCTGAACCAGATGGTGAAGCTGAAGTACATCACCCAGGCCGAGGCGGACGCCGCGAAGAAGGGCGACCTCGGGCTGAACCCGAAGGCCCAGGCGCAGTCCTGCGAGAACGGGAACACCGCCTACGGGTTCTTCTGCGGCTGGTTCCTCGACTGGTGGAAGTCGAACCCGAAGTTCGGCAAGACGCGCACCGAGCGTGAGGACGACCTCCGCAAGGGCGGCTACAAGATCGTGTCGTCCCTCGACGTCCGGATGCAGAAGGCGGCGCAGCAGCAGATCGACGAGCGGCTGGACGTGAACAGCCGCTTCGCGACCGGAATCGTGATGGTCGAGCCGGGTACCGGTCGGGTCAAGGCGATGGCGATCAACCGCAAGTACGGCATCCCCAAGAACCAGGGCAAGAAGACCTACCCGTACACCGTGAATCCGCTGCTCTCCGGTTCCAACGTGTCCCCGGGTTACCAGGCCGGATCGACGTTCAAGATGTTCACCGCGGTCGCGGCACTGGAGAAGAACATCCCGCTGAGCAACACGATCTACGCGCAGGACCGGTACGTGTCGCAGTACAACGGCGGGTGCAAGACCGGCCCCAAGTACTGCCCGAAGAACGCGTCGCCCACGATGAAAGGGCTGCAGACGATGTCGAGCGCGTTCGGCGAGTCGGCTAACACCTACTTCATCCCGTTGGAGGAGCAGGTCTCGGTCAAGGCCGCGGTCAGCGCCGCCGAGAAGCTCGGCGTCGAGTTCCGGGCCAGCGTCGACGTGAAGAACAAGCGTGATGCGCAGACCGATCCGACCGCATGGGGATCGTTCACGCTCGGCACCGCGCAGGTCTCGCCGCTCGACATGGCGACCGCCTACGCGACGATCGCGGCGCGCGGCAAATACTGCGCACCGCTGCCGCTCAACAAGATCGCCGACCAGGAGGGCAAGCCGCTCCCCGAGCTGTCCAACCCGACCTGCAAGCAGACGATCCCGAAGCAGGTCGCGGACGCGGCTGCCGACATGGCCCGGTGCCCGGTGGGTGACAACTCGATGGTCGGCCTGTCGTGCACGCACCCCGGCGGCGGTCGTACCGCGGCCAGCGTCGGCCGGGTGATCGATCGGCCGGTGGCCGGCAAGACCGGTACCACCGACGACAACAACGCGGCCTGGTTCGTCGGCTTCACGCCGAACCTCGCGGCCGCTGGCTTCCTCGCGAACCCGGACAAGTACCTCGACTCGGTACCGAACACGCAGATCCCGATCGACGCCACCCGCGACGCACTGAACATCGCACTCCAGAAGCTGCCGGTGAAGCAGTTCATCGCGCCGACGAGCAAGCTGGCCTACGGCGTGCGGGTGACGGTGCCGGACACGACCGGCGACTCGGTGGACTCCGCGACCCGCAAGCTCCGGGAGGCGGGCTTCGAGGTACGGCTGTCGCCGACCCGGGTGAGCTCCGACATCGGCGAGGGCCGGGTGGCCCGGACCGATCCGGCCGGAGGCAGCGACAGCACGAAGGGCAGCGTCGTCACGATCGTGTTGAGCAACGGGCAGCCACCGGAACCGGAGAAGCCGGATCCCAGTGAGCCTGGTGAGGATCCGGGCGACCAGATCCGGGACCAGATCTGCTCCACCAACCCCGCACTGCCGATGTGTCAGACCGAACCCGGCGGTAACTAGCTCTGATACGTCGCGGCCCCCGATCAGGTGATCGGGGGCCGCGACGTTCGTTCGGGGCTTCTCGAGGGCGGGCGGCCCGTGCCGTGCCGCCTCAGGCGGAGAGCTGGCGCTTCACCTCGGCGGCCACCCGGCCACCCTGCGCCCGGCCCGCCACGGCGGCCTGAACCGCCTTCATGGCCTTCCCCATCTGCTTGACGTCGGTGACGCCGGCCTCGCCGAGCGCCGCCGCGACGACGGCGGACAGCTCCTCGTCGCCCAGCTGCGTCGGCAGGTAGCGGGAGAGAACTTCACCCTCGGCGCGCTCCCGGTCCGCACGATCGGCCCGTCCGCCCGACGCAAAGGCCTCAGCGGCCTCAACGCGCTTCTTGGCTTCCCGGGTAAGCACCCGGAGCACTTCGTCGTCAGAGAGCTCACGAGCGGCCTTTCCGGCCACCTCCTCGTTGCGGATCGCAGTGAGCGCCATTCGCAACGTCGAGGTGACCAGTTCGTCCCTTGCTTTCATCGCGGTCGTGAGGTCGGTCGAGAGGCGGGTCTTCAGGCCGCCCGCAGCAGTGCTCATGGCAGGAACGCTACTCCCGGTCGCGGCCGACACCGGAGGGATTTGCGGACAGCTCCGAAACGCCGGTGCGACCCTGCGTGTGTACGCTGCCGGGCATGAAGTGGGGTACCCGTCTGTCACTGGGCGTGGTCGGCGCTGGCGCGGCGACCGTGGTGTACGCGTCGGCCTTCGAGCGGCGACGGTGGACGCTCCGCCGGTTCGACGTCCCGGTGCTCGCCCAGGACGCCGAACCGCTCCGCATCCTGCACGTGTCCGATCTGCACATGCTCCCGGGCCAGCACGGCAAGCAGGAGTGGGTCCGCAGCCTGAACGCGCTGGACCCCGACTTCGTCGCACTCACCGGCGACAACCTCTCGTCGCCGGACGCCGTTCCCGCGGTGCTCGACGCGCTCGGACCGCTGCTCGGGCGTCCCGGAGCGTTCGTCTTCGGCTCTAACGACTACTACGGGCCGGTCCCGAAGAACCCGTTCAAGTACTTCAACAAGCACCACAAGCGGACGCACGGCCCCGAACTGCCGTGGACCGACCTCCGCGACGCCCTGGCCGAAGCCGGCTGGGCCGACCTCACGAACGCGAAGGCCTCGGTCGTCGCTGGCGGCCGCACGATCGAACTCGGCGGCGTCGACGACCCGCACCTCAAGCTCGACGACTACCCGGCCATCGCCGGCGCCCTCGACCCGGCGGCCGATCTCCACCTCGGGCTGGTCCACGCACCGGAGCCGCGGGTCCTCGATCAGTTCGCCACCGACGGGTACGACCTGGTGCTCGCCGGACACACCCACGGCGGCCAGCTGCGCGTGCCGGGCTACGGGGCGCTGGTCACCAACTGCGGCATCGAACGTGATCTCGCTCGCGGTGCCCACCGTTGGAACGGGGACACCTGGATCCACGTTTCCGCAGGTATGGGCACCTCTCCGTACGCTCCGATCCGGTTCGCGTGCCCACCGGAGGTGAGCCTGCTCACGCTCGTACCGCGACCGGAGCACGGGGCACGCGATACCCGCGCGCAACAGGCCGCGGGCGTCAGTTAGACTTCCTCCGTGCCGCCGGGGTGTGGCGCAGCTTGGTAGCGCGCTTCGTTCGGGACGAAGAGGCCGTGGGTTCGAATCCCGCCACCCCGACCACGTAGTACCAGGTAGATGGCCAGTTTCCACACCGGAAGCTGGCCATTTTGCTGCCGTGACCGTCGTTGACCGTGGACTCTGCAGCCGTGACCGTCAGGTGTCGGCCTGCCACGGGTTGATGACCTCCACGCCCGTAGGCGCGAAATCGGACACGTTTCGGGTCACGACCGGCATCCCGTGCACGAGTGCGGTCGCCGCGATCAGCGAGTCCCGGATGGGTTGCGGGTCGGGGACGTGCAGCGCAGCGCTGCGCAGGGCTACGGCGGTGTCCACCGGGAGAACCCGCTCTGCGAAGGCCAGCAAAACCTGCGCTTCCAGCCAGCGACGCAGCACCGCCCCCTGCGCCGAATCTCGCCGCTCGGTCAGGAGGACCCCGACTTCCAGCTCCTGAACCGTAACCGCCGAGATGAACATGCTGCTCGCTGCGGCACCGGCAGCCCAGTCGACGACGTTCTTGTCGGCCTTGCCCGCCTTGGCCTTCCGCAGTTCGGAGACGACGTTCGTATCGAGCAGGAACATCAGCTCAAGTCCGCTGGCCGGGCGACGTCACGCGAAGTAGTGGTCTCCAACTCGACCTCCGCCTCGTCCACGGGGACGCCGAGCAGGTCGACAATGCTGTCGTGACTGCCGGTCAACCGCTGATACTCGTCGAAGGTCAGCAGCACATGAGCCGGGCGACCGCGGTCGGTGATGAAGACCGGACCACTGCGAGCCGCGTTCTTCGCCCGGCCGGTGTCCTGGTTGAACTCGCGACTCGACAACGTAGTGATGGCCATTGCTACCACCCCCTTCGGGCCGTAGCAATGTTACTACATTTGCCAGGCATCCAGCCTCGGTTGCCCATCGCTAGGTTGGGACGAACCCCCGCCGACTCGGTAAAACCGTCTCGCCTACCTGTGGTCCCGCTGCAGTCAATCAGGAGAAACATGAATTAAGGGTTAAAATAGGTCTATGCCGCTCTCGCAACTCGTGTACACCAGCGAGGCACGAAGTCTCGGCGTAGGAGGCATCCAGAGGATCCTCGAGCAGGCCCGCGCGGGGAACTGGCGAGCCAAGGTAACCGGCGTACTAATCTTCGACGGCACTCACTTCTGCCAGTGCCTCGAGGGTGACCGAGAACAGGTCACGGCACTGTTCTGCAAGATCGCGGCGGATCCCCGCCACGCCAGGGTCTGCCTCGTCACCGTTGCCGACGTGGAGGAACGCGATTTCCCCAACTGGAGCATGGGTTGTGTGCCCAGCGACTCTCCGGACGTGCAAGCCACGCTGAGCGAGTTCCGCCCAACCGCGGAATTCGATCCAGAACATCTGCTGTCACCGTCGGCCACCGCCCTGATGAAGCGCATGCGCGACCTGCAGCGCACGGGAATCATCCAGAAGCTTCGCCGGTAACCGCGCAGCCCGCGCTGGGACGTGCCCATGGTCGACGATCGCAGTGGCGGCGGCGTCAGTCGGGTTGTGTGGCCAGGACGTTGGGTAGGTCACCGAAGCGCGCTGCGGCGTCTCGGCTGACAATGATCCGTCCAGTTTCCGAGGAGTGGGCCGCGATGATCAAGTCATGCGCGCCCCGTGGCGTCCCAGCACGTCGGACCTGCGCTATGAGGCGAGCGTGATGGACAGCCGTAGTTTCGGTGTACTCCAGGACTTCTATATTGGCGATGATCGCAGCGAGGGCGCGCGCACGGTCAGCGGCGCGTGCCACGGTGTCCGCCAGCTCGATACCGACCCGGTACTCGGCGATGGTGACCGCTGCCACCGCCAACTCGTCGTTGTCGAGGGAGTTCCGGTCGAGCGTATTTCGTTCATAGGCGATGAGGACGTTGGTATCGAGGATCAGGCGTCGGCCCACGGGTCCGTCCGGTCGTTGGCGACATAGGTGAGAGCGTCAGCAATATCTGCCTCGAACCGCTCGTCCGGCGGCGAAGTCTCGGCCAGTGCCTGCCGAAGATCCCGGCCGGTCCGGCGATGCGCTGGACGGATTTCGGCGACCGCGCGGTTTCCGCGCGTCACGGTGACGGTCTCCCCACGCTCGATTGCATCGAGAAGGTCCGAGAACTTCCGAGACGCCTCCGTAGCGGAGATGGTTCTCATGACAGCGAGTTTATCTGAAAATCAGATTTCTGGATGACGCACATCAGGCTCGCGTTCGGGCCACGATCGGACTCCAGGCACGAGGGGATCCTCGCGGCCCCCCGCGAACTGACCCGAGAGGCGCCCCGCGGGTCCGGCCAGGATCAACGCCTCGGGCGATCAATCATCCCTCGCGAGCGATGTCCCCAGCCATCTGCCCACCTAGCGTCCGCAGCGACCCCTCCGAACGGTAGGAGCTGCGCATGGGTGCCTCGCACCGATCTCGTCCGGTGGGTATCGCGTTCGTCGCCGCAGCGCTTGCCTGCGGGCTCGCCGCCTGTTCGGGCGGAGATCCCGCGGCGCGACCGTCCGACCGTCCGACGTCGGACGCGACCGCGAACTTACCCTCGCCGGACCGAACCGTCGACCGGAGCGTCCCGGCCGACGACGCACCTACCGAGCAGGCACCGACGGAGGAAGCGCCGGCCGAGGGCGCACCGGCCGACAGTCCACGACCCACCCGCAGTTTCGACGTGGACCGAAGCGCGACACCGGACGAGCCGCAGGAACCGGCGGAGTCCGCGCGGCCACCGCTCGCGGCGTCCCCCGGAGAGACGCCTGCGGCGGAGCCGACGCGGTCCCAGCCGGCCGACGTGCGGCCCGCGGAGTCGCAGCCTGCGGCCACGCCGTCGGTAGCCGCCGCCGAAGAGAACAACACGATGGGTCCGCTGATCTGCGTTCTGGTCGTGATCGTCGCCGCGTTGGCCGGCGGTGCCCTGCTGATCTCGCGGTCGCAACGGCGGTCGGCGTGGGACCGGGAGGCCCAGGAACTGCGCGCGGAGACGCAGGCGGCTACCGACAGTCGGCTGCCGCCGGTGTTGAACACGACGGCTGTCACCGACCGCACCGTGGTCTGGCCGCCCATTCGCACCGGGTTAGTCGGTTTGGTCGGCCGCTGGGAAGCGCTCGTCCAGAATGCTCCCAATGATGCGCGGCGGGACTGGGCCGTCCGGATCGGCGGTTACCTCCAGGCGCTGATCGCGGCCGTCGACGCGGAGAGCGAGGGCATTGCAGTCGGTCGGAGCTGGCAGGATCTGCGACCCGGCGTCCTCGACGCACACCGGGTACTCACGGCGGTACTCCAGACCGATCCCGACTCGCCTCCGGTGGCCTTCTCGGCGGCACCCGGCCAGCCGCCACCGCCGCCACCACCGGCCTACTGATCCCGACGGCGGTCCGCGGGTGCCACGATCTCAACCCGCGGCGGAGGAAGAACTGACGGACCGTCCGTGACCGGCCGCGTGGGCGCCGGTACGTACGCACACGCGAGGTGAGTGGGATGGACCGAGCTGATCCGGACGTCGACGCCTATGTCTCCACCGGCGAACTGCCCTCCCCCGAGCAGGTGCGACGCTCGATCGACGAGGCCTACGAACGCTTCCGTTCGGTGACCGACGGCGAGTGCTCGCGGGTCTACCCGGCCCTCGCCGTCATGCCTCCCGATCTGTTCGGCATCTGCGCGGTCGGGACGCACGGCGGGCGGTACGGAGCCGGTGACCTCGATCGCGGGTACACGATCATGACGTGGCGAAGCCGTTCGTCTTCGCCCTTGTTTGCGACGTCCTCGGTGCGCAGAACGTCCGGCGGCGGCTCGGCGTCAACGCCACCGGCCTGCCGTTCAACTCGCTCGCGGCCGTCGAACTCGGTCCGGACGGACGGACCAACCCACTGGTCAACGCGGGAGCGATCGCCATCGCCAGCCTCGCACCCGGCGACACCCACGAGGCCCGGTGGACGTTCCTGCACGAGGGCCCTCTCCGCGTTCGCCGGCCGTCCGCTGACGCTCGACGAGGAGGTCTACGCGTCGGCCTCGGCCACCAACCACCGCAACCGCGCGCTGGCCGACCTACTGGAGAGCTACCGGTGGGCTGCGAACCCACCCAAGCGGTCGACCTGTACACCCGGCAGAGCTGTCTACGGGTGACGGCGGTGGACCTCGCGACGATGGGTGCGACGCTGGCCAACGGTGGCATCCGTCCGGGCAGCACCGACCGGGTCGTGGACACGGCGGTCTGCCACTTCGCGCTCGCGGTGATGGCCACGGCCGGGCTTTACGAGTCGTCCGGCGACTGGTTGTACGACGTCGGGGTGCCCGGAAAGAGCGGTATCGGTGGCGGCATCGTCGTCGTCTCGCCGGGCAAGGGCGCCCTGGCGACGTTCGCTCCACCGCTCGACGGTTTCGGGAACAGCATCCGGGGTCAGCTCGCGGCCCGATACCTCTCGCATCGCCTCGGGCTCACGTTGTTCGCCTCGGAGCCCACTCCATGAGCGGCGCCCGAAGCGTCACCCATCAGCCGCCTTCGGCAAGATCATGTCCGGGTGCAGCCGGTAGTAGCGGCGGCGAGGTCGTCCGTCCACCCTCGGCTTGGGTTCTTCCCAGCGGGCTACGAGCTTCCTGGTACCGAGCAGGTACGTGAGGTTCGGATGGAGCGTGCCCGACGGTCGGCCGATTCCGTTGCACAACTGCGGCGCAGTGCGCTCCTGGCCGTCGGCGAGCAGGCCGATGATCGCGTCGTTCGTGGGCGCCCAGCTCATGTTCGGACCAACCGTGAAGCGAGCATCAGCGGTCGCGGGCGTCGTTCGCTCATCGTTCCTCATTCCAGCGGGTTCGAGACTGGCGGCGAGACGGTGGGAGTGCCGGTCCCCGCAGCTGCAGTCTCTGCGGCTCGCTCGTGGATGGTGGGGGCATCAGGCGTCCCACGTCGAGCGCCGTCTGATCGTTAACGTACTGCGGCTACGCGTCGCGAGTAACCGGGCTAACGGAGGATGGAGCCTTCGCTGATCTCGCGACCCTGCCGTCGAGGTGCCGCGGTGGGTTGCGAGTGGCAGCCGTTGGGCAGGATGGGACGCCCCAGGATTGGAGGGTCAGTGGATCCCGTCGGTGGCCCGTCTCCCGACCGCGTCGACTCGCCCGATGTCTCGACGCCCGCGCAGCCGGGCGTCGTCCCCCCGACGCCCGCACCGCCGGGCACCGTTCCCCCGGCGAGCCGGAGTACCAGCCTCAGAACCGTGCGGCTCGTCGGCGGCCTCGTCGCGTTGCTGATCCTGACCATGGTCGCGGGCTGCGTCGGGCTGGTGTTATGGGTCGGACCTCCGCCCGACCCCCGCGACGGGGAGGAGCCCGGTCCCCTCACGTTCTGCTGCGAGCTCGCTGCGCCGCTGCGGATCGCGCCGGTCGTCCGCATCGACCCGGGACCCTGCACGGGTGGCAGCCTTCCCACACGTGCCGCGGGCGATGGGTGCTTTGTCCTTGATCAGGGCTATATGACCGTGCAATCGGTCGAGCGGCTCTCCCCCGTGCTCGACAAGGGCGAGACCGACGATCGTGGCGACGACCGGTGGGTACTGGAGCTGGAGTTCGTGGACCGGGACGCCGCCGCGTTCGAGCAGCTGACCAGGCAGTCGGTGGGCAAGCAGCTCGCGCTGGTGCTCGACGGCAGGGTGCTGATGGCTCCGCAGGTCGCCGAGCCGATCACCGGCAACGAGCTGCAGATCAGCGGAAACTTCACCAAGTACGACGTCGACACGATCTTCAACCAGCTGACTGGCGGCTGATCGCAGCCTGTCGGGCGACTAGGTCAGTCCTCTCGGGTCCAGGCGGGCGTGATCCGGTGCTCGCGGACGCGCCAGCCCGCCGCCGTCCGTACCAGGGTGCTGGCCATTCGCAGGCCGCCGGTGAAGTGGGGCGCTCGGCCGTCGCGGTAGTAGTACACGATCGAGTTCGCCGAGGCGGTCGCCTGGTCGCCGTCGATCTCTGCCAGCAGGTCGGTGGTCGTGTGCTGGGTGTGTTCTCCCTCGACCTCGTCCTGTCGCAGAAAGGCGACGACCATGTCGAGGCCGCGGAGTTCGCCTCCGCGCGGGGAGTGCACCGCCACGTCGTCGGCGAAGACGGTTCGGGCGTCCTCCCAGCGCTGCTCGTCGAGCAGGCGTGCGAAGCGAGTGAACAGGTCGGCGATCTCGAAACGGTCGGCGAGCAGCGCATTCGTGGACATGACCTCTTCTTCCGGTCAGAGGATGGCGACGGTGTCGGGTGGCGAGGGCTCAGGAGCCAGCCAGCACCACGTTGGCCCGGTCGAGGACGACACCCAGGACGCGCCCCGCGACGGCCAGGTCCTCGGCTGGCAGGTCGCCCCACAGGCCCTGGGTGATCGGGCCGATCGCAGCGCGGATCTGCGTCCAGCGCGCTTGCCCGTCGTCGGTGACCTGGATGCGGCCGTCGCTGTCCTCCCACACGAAGCCGGCGGCGATCAGCTCGGCGAGGCGTTCGGCCACCGACACTTCGCTGAATTGGGTGGCGCCGCTGACCCGGCGGATGAGCTGGGACCGGTCGATGGCCCCGCCGCTGGCCACGGTCAAGGTGAGGGTCACCCACTGGGGTTCGGTGATGCCGGTTCCAGCGAGTTGACGGTCCAGGATCGCGTTGAGCGCCTTCTCGGTCTGGCCGATGAGCGCGGGACCAAAGGTCGTCATGACTGTCTCCGCATTCGTTGATGGAATGAACGTTAGTACTACTAACGTTAGTATCACTAACGAAGTTACCTCCGTTGGTCGGCCTAACGCAACTCGGCCCGCAACTGGGCGCGGACGTCAGTCGTCGGAGTCCTGGACGGCAGGCTTCGCGTGCAGCACCTCACGGGCCTGCTCTGCGGCGCGTTCGGTGTTCTCGCTGACGTAGTCCATGAAGCGGGCGATGTTCTCGAGGCGGACGGCGGCGGGGGTCCCCGCACCCAGGACGCTGACGCCCTGCCGAGAAGCCTCCGCGACCTGCGCGAGGGCCCGGGCGCTGGCGACCGTCGACTGGTACCAGACGTCGTCGTCGACGATGTACCGCTCGCGGCGGCGTTCATCGCGCTCCCGGCGGACGAGCGCCTGACTTTCCAGGAACGCGATCGCCTTGGAGATGGTCGCCGGGCTGACCTGGAGACGCTGGACGAGCTCGGAGGCGGTGAGGCTGCCGGCGTCGGTGGTGTAGAGGCTGACCATCACTCGGGCCATCATCTTCGGCAGGCCCGATTGCATGAAGATCGTGGTGAGCACCTCTTCGTACTCGCGCACGGCCTCCGGGTCGCGCCCGGAGGGCTGCGAGGGCGCCTGCGGATCCCGCGGCGCGGCTTGCCTGCGTTGGTGAGTGCGGCGTTCGGTGGCACGGTGCGCCAGGTCGGCGCGGTAGCCGGTCGGGCCGCCGTTCCGCATCACCTCACGCGTGATCGTCGACGTGGGACGGTCGAGACGCCTGGCGATCTCCGCGTAGGCGAGGCCGTCGGCCAACCCCAGCGCGATCTGCTGGCGGTCCTGCTGGGTGAGCCTGCCTCCCGGCATCGCACGCTCCTTCACTCTCTCCTGTTGCCTCAAGAGTAGCGTTCACCTTCACTCTATTGCAACGGATACTCGCGGTCGTTGCATTAATTCGCAAGCTCGTTGCAACGATTTCTACACCCTGAGCTGCTGCAATGCCGATAGAGAGCAACGAACTTGTTGCTTGGATTGGAAATGCAACGTAGCTTTTGCGGTGTCGGAAACAACGCCCCACAGGAGCTAACGATGACGAACTTCGCTACCCCCGCCCCGATCACCGCGGTCCTGGAAATCCCCGCCGGACGCGTCCAGTTCATCGCCGCCGACCGGGCCGACACCACGGTCGAGGTCCGGCCCGCCGACGCCGCGAAGAGCCGCGACGTGCGGCTGGCCGAGCAGACCACCGTCGAGTACAGCGACGGCGTCCTGCGGATCGCCACCCCGGCGACGAACCAGCTCTTCGGCCCCTCCGGTTCCCTCGAGGTGACCGTCCAGCTGCCCGCCGGTTCCCGGGTCGAGGCCAAGGCGGCCAGCGCCGAGTTCCGGGCCGTGGGACGCCTCGGTGACGTCGCCTTCGACGGCGCGCACGGCACGCTCAAGATCGACGAGGCCGCCAGCGCACGCCTCACCGCGCTCGACGGCAACGTCGAGGTCGGCCGGCTGGGCGGCCCCGCGGAGATCAGCACCGCACGCGGCGACATCCGGGTCGCCGAAGCCGTCCGCGGCACGGTCGTGCTCCGCACCCAGATGGGCAACATCTCGGTCAACGCCGCGGCGGGCGCCTCCGCCTCCCTGGACGCCGGAACCGGCTACGGCCGCGTCACCAACTCCCTCAAGAACGACGGCGCCGCCGAGCTCGACATCCGCGCCACCACCTCCCACGGCGACATCGTCGCCCGCAGCCTCTGAAGGGAAGGGCCATGACCCGCCTTGCCATCGCAGCTGAAGGGCTGCGCAAGTCCTACGGCGACAAGATCGTGCTCGACGGCATCGACCTGACCGTCCCCGAAGGAACGATCTTCTCCCTGCTCGGCCCGAACGGTGCCGGCAAGACGACCACCGTCCAGATCCTGTCCACCCTGATCCCGGCCGACGGCGGCACCGTCCAGGTAGCGGGCCACGACCTGGCCCGCAAGCCGGACGACGTGCGCGGCGCGATCGGCGTCACCGGCCAGTACTCGGCCGTCGACAAGCTGCTCACCGGCGAGGAGAACCTGCTCCTCATGGCGGACCTCAAGTTACTGTCCCGCAGCGACGGCAAGCGCAAGGCCGCCGAACTGCTCGACCGCTTCGATCTGGTCGAGGCGGCGCGCAAGCCGGCCGGAACCTACTCCGGCGGCATGCGACGCCGGCTCGACCTGGCGATGACGCTGGTCGGCGACCCCCGGCTGATCTTCCTGGACGAGCCCACCACCGGCCTCGACCCGCGTAGCCGCCGCTCGATGTGGCAGATCGTCCGGGAGCTCGTCGCGAGCGGCGTCACGATCTTCCTCACCACCCAGTACCTGGAAGAAGCCGACCAGCTCGCCGACCGGATCGCCCTGCTCGACCACGGACAGCTGATCGCCGAAGGCACCGCCGAAGAGCTCAAGCGACGCATCCCCGGCGGTCACATCCAGCTCACGTTCGCCGACACGCACCTGCTCGACCACGGACAGCTGATCGCCGAAGGCACCGCCGAAGAGCTCAAGCGACGCATCCCCGGCGGTCACATCCAGCTCACGTTCGCCGACACGCACCTGCTCGACGCGGCCCGTCAGCTCGTCGGCACCGGCGTCGCCGACCCCGAGACGCTCACCCTGCAGGTCCCGAGCGACGGCGGTGTCCGCGCCGTCCGGGAACTGCTCGCCCGCCTGGACGAACGCTCGATCGACGTCGAGGACATGAGCGTCCACCGCCCCGATCTCGACGACGTCTTCCTCACCCTCACCGGCAAGCAGAAGGAGAACGCCCGATGAGCACCATCGCCCTCGCCACGCGCAACTCGTCCACCATGGTCCGGCGCCAGCTCAAGCGCCTGCTCCGCTACCCGTCCATGACCGTGCAGCTGGTCATCACGCCCGTCATCATCCTGCTGCTCTTCGTCTACGTCCTCGGTGGCACGCTCGGCGACGGACTCGGCGGCGGCCGTGACACCTACGTCAACTACGTCGTTCCCGGCATCCTGCTGATAACAGCCGCCATGGCCGCGACCGGCACCGCCGTGATGGTCGCCACCGATATGACCGAAGGCATCGTCGCCCGCTTCCGCACCATGCGGATCTCCCGGTCCTCGGTCCTCACCGGACACGTCGTCGGCAGCGTCCTCCAGCAACTCCTGAGCATGGCCGTCCTGCTCGGCATCGCCTTCGCCATCGGCTTCCGCCCGAACGCGAGCGCTGTCGAGTGGCTGGCCGTCGCCGGACTGCTCACCCTGTTCGCCCTGGCCATCACCTGGCTGTCGGTCGCCCTCGGCCTGAAGTCCCCGACCCCCGAGGCCGCCGGCAACGCCCCGATGCCCCTGATCCTGCTGCCCTTCCTCGGCAGCGGCTTCGTCCCCACCGACTCCATGCCCACCGCCCTCCGCTGGTTCGCCGAGTACCAGCCCTTCACCCCCATCATGGAGACCCTCCGCGGCCTCGTCCTCGGCACACCGATCGGCAGCAGCGCGACCATCGCCATCGCCTGGTGCATCGGCCTCGCCGCGGTCGGCTACCTCTGGGCCAAGAAGACCTTCAACAAGGCCTGACCATGAAGCGGCCGAACAGGGCCGTCAGACCTCCGGGTCTGACGGCCCTGAGCCTTTTGTGCGTCGCGCGGTGCTCCGACGCCGCTACGCCGCCACGAGCCTTCTGGGCGAGTTCTCGTCGTTCCCGTCGCCGACGATCGCCAGCAAACCCCGACCTACCGCCGCCAGATCCCGCACCTGGCCGGTGGGCGCCGTCGCCGACCGCCACGTCCCCTCGGCACCGCTCCACCGGCCGAACACCGAAGCGTTCGCCGTTCCGTACGCGACCACCCCACCGTCGGACACCGCGGCCACCTGCGCCCACGTCGCGTTCCGAGCCTCGGGAAGAGACGGCAACTCGCGGACCCGACCGTCCGCGCCCACCTGCCACGCCGTGACGCCCGCACCGGGAGCACGCGTCGCGACCAGACACGTCCGGCCCGAGCAGGACAGATCCAACGGGTACGCGACCGGCGCCCGACCCAACCGAATCGCCCGCCACGACGCCATCCCCGGCTCCGCCGCCATCTCCGGCTCCCCCAGCATCCCCGGCTCCCCCAGCCAGACCGTGGGCACGAGACCGGGCTTGCCGCTCCCGAGCGGCACCGAGTGCCCGAGGACCACCGGACGGTCACCGAGTGTGCCCAGCCCCGTGGCCAAGTGCTGTTCCCGGGCCGTGCTGCGCAGGCCGGTACCGGCCGGGGTCCGGATCCACCGACTGCCGGACGAGCGCCAGAGCGCCGGGCCGGCCCGATCGTCCTCCTGCTCCCAGTTGCCGAGCAGCAGCGGACGCCCTGGCAGCGCGGACAGTGCGACCAGGCCGAGGCTGTCCGGCCCACCGAAGGTTTCGAACGTCTGCGGTAGATCGTCGACGCCGCGCGTCACGCTGCCGGACCAGATCGTCCAGCGGGGATTACCGTGCGCGCCGCCCGCACGCTGCCCCAGCAGCGTGACCGCGTCACCGGCCAGGGAGCCGGCCACCAGGTCGGCACTGAACGAGTACGCCGACCGCGGGCGCAGGACGAGCGGTGTCGCCGTCCGGCCACGAACGACCCAGGCGGCCGGCGTGTAACCATCCCGCCCGTGCCGCTCCCCCGCGACCAGCACGGCGTCGCCGTCGTGCGCGAGCGTCCGGGGCAGCACCACCCCGGCCGACAGCGGAACCGGCGCCCAGACGAGACTCTCCGGCGCCGGGGGCGCCGGAGACGGCTCCGCGGTGCACGCCGCCCCCACCACGAGGAGCGTTACGAGCACCGCGGTCAGCCGGAACACCCGTCCACTCTTAGCACGGCGGGAGTTGACGCCACGCACCACAGTGTTCGCGTGAACCGGGCATCAATACGCACGCTCCTCGCTGGCGGTCTCCTGAGCGCAACGCTGGTCACCACCGCGTGCAGCAGCAGTCCGGATCCCTCCCCCGGCGTCTCGGAACGCTCGCGCCCGACGCCCTCCCCCACGCCCTCCCCGACGCAGGAGCAGACCGACCTCGTCTCCGCACTACGGCGTACGAGTGCCGCGCCGTACCGGTTCCGACTGCGGGCGGCATTGCCCGAGAACGAGAGCGTCCAGGGAACCGGGGCCTTCGACGGCGGCGCGGGGAAGTTCACCTCCACGACGACGCTGACCAGTCCGAAGCACCCGTCGTCGACCGAGCGCATCGTGCTCGACGCGGACTACTACCAGCGGGAGCCGGGCAGGCCCTGGGTGCATCTCGACCTCGGCCGAGTCAAGAAGGACAGTCCGTACCACTTCGATCGGCTCGACCCCATCGGCCTTGCGAAATTTGCCGGGGCGATCACCTACGTGACGCGAACGAATCCGACCACCTACACCGGCCGCTTCCGCCCGGACAGCGGCGATGATCCGTTCCTCCCGATCGGGGCTCCCAGCCTGTGGGCGGTCGGTCTACCCGTCTCTCCGTTCACGCTCACCGTCGACGATCGGGGCCGAGTGACGTCGATCAGCGTCGAGCTCACTCCGGCCGACAGCCCGACGCTGACCATGACGACCACGCTGAGCGCGCACGGCGAACCGCTGAACCTGTCCGCACCGGACGCGCAGGAAGCCGACGAGACCTACTACGACTGAGTTTCGGCGAAGAACCGGGTGATGTCCGCAGCCAGCACGTCCGACGCCTGGTGCGCCGCGTAGTGACCGCCCGGCCCGGAGTACGCGTTCCAGCTGACGATGTTCGCGTGCTCCCGATCGGCGAACCGCCGCACCGACTGGAAGTCACCTTCGAACATCGCCAGCCCGGTCGGCACCGTGGTGGGGCCCGAAGGAGTCACGCCGGCATGGGCGTCCTCGTAGTACAGCCGCATCGCCGACCCGGACGTCCCGGTCAGCCAGTACAGCGCGACGTTCGCGACCACGAACTCGTCGTCGAGCGACTCGTCGAACAGCTGCCCGTTCCAGGCCAGTAACCCAACCGGCGAGTCGGCCAGCGCGAATGCCAGAGTCTGCGGCTGCTGGCTGTGCAGCTGGTTGAACGACATCTTGTTCTCGTAGAACCACTGCAGGTGCGCCAGCGCCGCCTGGTCGGCCTCGCTGAGGTTCTGGAACTCGGACGGATCGCCGGACGGGAACGCGAACAGCTGAGTCACGTGGACGCCGATCACCCGCTCCGGGAACTCGCGCCCGATCTCCGGCGAGACCAGCGCGCCGGCGTCGTTGCCCACCGCGCCGAAACGCTCGTACCCCAGCTCGGCCATGAGCGTCGCCCAGGCGCGAGCGATCCGCCACCGGTTCCATCCCGGGCTCCGCGTCGGGCCGGAGAAGCCGAAGCCGGGCAGCGACGGGATCACCAGGTGGAAGTCGGACAGCTTCGGGATCAGCTCAAAAAACTCCAGGACCGAGCCCGGCCAGCCGTGGGTGAGCACCAGCGCGGTCGCGTCCGGACGCTCGGACCGCACGTGCAGGAAGTGGATCTCTTCGCCGTCGATCTCGGCGACGAACTGCGGGTAGGCGTTCAGCCGGTCCTCGACCGCGCGCCAGTCGAACTTCTCGAGCCAGTACCGCTGGAGTGCACGAACGCGCTCGCCGGAGACGCCGTAGTCGCCCGGCAACTCCGACGGCCAGTTCGCCCGGCGCAGGCGAGCCGACAGCTCGTCCAGCTGGTTCTGCGATACCTCGACGCGGAACGGACGGATCATCTCGACTCCCTAGAACGGAATGCTTTGTTCCGTTCCAACGATAGCAGAGCGGAACGATCTGTTCCACTGTTAGGATCAGCTGGTGTCCACCGAAAATCTCTCCGGGCGGAAGAAGCAGGCCGCCCGCAACGACGCGGTGATCCTCGACGCCGCTCGCGCCGTCTTCCTCGACGATCCCAAGGCCCCGATCGCAGCGGTCGCCGAGCGGGCCGGCGTCGGCATCAGTGCGCTGTACCGCCGCTACGCGAACAAAGAGGATCTGCTCCGTCGCCTCTGCCACGACGGTCTGCGGCTATTCATCGCCGAGGCCGAGCGCGCCGACGAAGAGCCCGACGACTGGCAGGCATTGACGACGTTCCTCGCGGCGATCGTCGACGCGGACGTCCACTCGCTCACCGTCCACCTCGCCGGGCTGTTCGTCCCGACCCCGGAGATGGGCGCCGACGCACAGCGCGCGAGCGAGCTCTCGCGCCACCTGTTCGAGCGGGCCCGCACGGCGAACGCGGTACGTCCGGACGCGGTGCCGGACGACCTGGGCCTGCTACTGGAGGGGTGCGCCGCGATCCGGTTCCCGGACCCCGACCGCACGCGGGAACTCCGTCGCCGGTACCTCGCGCTCCAACTCGACGGCCTCGCGGCCCACCGCACCGCGCTGCCCGGTCCGCCACCCGAGGGCGCCGATTTTCGCTGGCGCTGGGTTCAGCGGTAGGCGTCCAGCCCCAGATAGACGGCGAGCCCGACACCGGCCACTGCGATGACCGCGCGCAACGCGTCCGCCGGAGAATGCCGCACCACGACGGGGCCGAGCCGGCCGCCGACGAAAAACCCCACGGCCAGCGGCAACGCCGCTGACCAGACCACTGGGCCGAATGCCACGAACCCGAGCGCCGCGATTCCGTTCGCGGCCCCGAGCACCACGTTGCGGTAGGCGCCGGCGCGGGCCAGGGTGCCGGTGCCGATCGCGAGCAGCACCGCCAGCATGAGCACGCCCGCGGCCGCGCCGAAGTACCCGCCGTAGATCCCGATCAGGAAGATCGCCAGCAGCGTCGGCCAGCCCGGCCGCTTCTCCGGCGCCCGCACCTCCCCGGGGCGACGGACCAGAATCGCGATCGATGCCAGCCCGATCAAGAGCGGGACGATCTTCTCGAACGCATCCGACGGGGTCCAGAGCAGCAGCGCGCCACCGACCGCCCCGCCCAGCGTGCTGACCCCGGCCAGTTCCAGCGCACGCCGCCAATGCCCGTGCAACTCCGGCCGAGAACCGAGCACCGCGCCGAAGCTGTTGAACAGCAGCGCGACCGTGTTCGTGACGTTCGCGCTCACCGGCGGTAGCCCGGCCGCGAGCAGCGCGGGGTAGCTGACCAGCGACGCGAGCCCGGCGATCGTGCCGGCCAAGCCCGCGCCGAAGCCGGCGAGCAACAGGAGAGCGAACGTCATACGTTCTCGGACAGCAGCACTGCCCGCGTCTCCGCATCCAAGGCCTCGAACACGTGCGCGACGTCCCCGGGGTACTTCACGTAGTCACCGGGCCGCAGTTCGACCGGATCGTCGCTCAGCCCGACCAGGGCCCTTCCGGTGCAGATCACCACGTGCTCCACCGTTCCCGGCAAGTGCGGATCCGACGCCCGCGCGCGCCCCGGCTCGGCAGAGATCAGGTAGATGTCCCGGCGCGCGTTCGGCGGACAGGACGCCAGCAGCGTCGCGATGTACTCCGCGTGTTCGGAGTAGATCGTCGGCCCCTCCCCGGCCCGGATGACCTGGACCTTCGGGATCGCGGGCTCGACGAGTCGTGAGAACGGTACGTCGAGCGCGACGCTGAGCGCCCAGAGCGTCTCGACGGACGGGTTGCCGGTGCCGGACTCGAGTTGCGACAGCGTCGACTTCGCGATCCCCGCCTGTTTTGCCACCTCGCTCAGGGAGAGGCGGGCCCGCGCTCGCTCGCGCCGTAGCGAGGCCGCGATCACGTCCAGCGGGGCACCCCGCCGCGGATTCTCGGTCACTGGGTTCGCTCCATCGGTCTATCCGTTCGTCTTGACGAACGCCGCCTGTGGGTTCAGCATATCTTCCTATGCGTTCGCTATACCGAACACTCGGTCCAGAGCTGACCCGCAGCATCGCCCTGGTGTGCCTCGCCGACGCGCTCGTCGGGGCGTCGTACGGTGCGATCTCGGTCAGCTCCGGATTTCCGCTGTGGCTTCCGATGCTGCTCTCCGTCGTCGTCTTCGCCGGCGCAGCGCAGTTCCTGTTCATCGGGTTGCTCGCCGGCGGCGGCAGTCCGTTGGCCGCTGTCGCGGCCGGTCTGCTGGTCAATGCGAGACACCTCCCGTTCGGCTTCGCCATCGCCGAGGTTTTTGATCGACGCCGTCCGGCGAACCACCGCAGGACGGTCGAGGAGCACGCACCATCGGACAGCCGCGAGCCGCGCAATTGGTTCCGGCAGCTCCTCGGGTCACACCTGATGACGGACGAGACCGTGGCGTTCGCGCTGGCGCAGGAGGACTCTCGCCGGCGGCGTGCCGCGTACTGGGCGAGCGGTGTCGCGCTGTTCGTCTGCTGGAACGTCTCGGTGGTGCTCGGCGGGCTGGCCGGCGGCGCGATCCGCGACACCGACGCGCTCGGGCTCGACGCCGCCTTCCCCGCCGTGCTGCTGGCGTTGGTGCTGCCGTCGCTGACCGAGCCGGCGACTCGCTGGGCCGCGCTGATCGGCGTAGTGATCGCGCTGGGCACCACGCCGCTGCTCCCGGCCGGGGCGCCGGTGTTGCTGGCGCTGCTCGGCGTCGCGGTGGTCGCGCTGTTCCGCCGGTTGCGCGCCGCGACTCCCACCAAGGAAGCACCGCCCTCCGCCCCACCGGGCGACTCCGCCGCGGCGTCGCACCACGAGTCGGCGGAGTACGTGCGGGGCGAGCGGAGGAAGTCATGAGTAGTTCGATGACCTTGTTGGTGGCGGTGTTCGTGCTGGGCGTCGGGACCTTCGCGTTCCGCGTGGCCGGGCCACTGCTGCGCGAGCGGCTCACGCTCTCGTCCCGCATCGAGTCGCTGATGGCGCAGCTCGCCGTGGTGCTGCTGGTCGCGCTGATCGCGACGTCGGCGACGCTGGAGGGTGACGGGTTCGCCGGGGTAGCCCGCCCGGCGGGAGTTCTGGTCGGGGGCGTACTGGCGTGGCGGAAGGCGCCGTTCGTCCTGGTGGTCGTCGCGGCCGCCGCCACCGCCGCCGGCCTCCGCCTCCTCGGCGTCCCCTGATCCACGCCGCCCCGACACTGGGCGCCGGCACGAGTCCCGAACCCGCAAAGTGCGGGTGACAGATGTCGGCGGGAATTGGTTGTCGCCGTCTCGGGGTGCTCGCGAGATGGTTGCTGCGCTTCCAGTGCCATGGCACTCGAAGTGCAGCAACCACCGCCCGCACCACCCGGAAAGCGCGACAACCACCCCTCACATCACCCGCAAACGGCGACAACCACTCCACGCACCGGCCCGAGCACGCGACAACCACCCCCGCACCGCGCCGAAACGGCGACAACCACCTCGTGCGCCGCCCCCGAGAGCGCGACAACCATCAGCTGGCGCCGCCCCGACGGCTGGCTGTGCCGAGCAGCCGACCACCTAGGTGGCCGCGGCCGGTTGGTGCTGGCGGTCCTACCAGCCGGGCTCGGGCAATTCGCGGTGGCCTCGCGGGCATGTGTGGCTGGACCACTGGGAAAGCGGGGAAGATCGCAGCGAACCGCCGAGGAGCACCCCGTGACCCCTGACCGCCGACGGACGCTCGTCCTCGGTGTGGCCATCGCACTGGTCGCGGCCAACCTCCGACCCGCCCTCGCGAGCGTCGGCCCAGTGCTCTCCGACATCCGGGCCGATCTCGGCCTCTCCGGTACCGGCGCATCGCTCCTCACCGCGCTCCCGATCGTCTGCCTCGGTGCGGTCGCCGCCGCCGCACCGGTCCTGTCCAGGCGCTGGGGCAGCGAACGGGTGATCGCGCTCGTCACGGCCGTGATCGCGGTCGCGCTGGTGCTCCGGGTGACCGATGGCCAGTTCGCGCTCTTCGTCGGCTCGATCGTCGCGGCCGGCGCGATCGCCATCGCCAACGTCCTGATCCCCGCGTTGATCAAGCGGGACTTCCCCGGCCACACCGGCACGATGACCGGCGTCTACACGATGGCACTGTCCGGCGCTGCCGCGGTCGCCGCCGGGGTGACCGTCCCGCTGAGCGAGGCGAGCGACCACGGATGGCGCGGCGGCCTGGCGTTCTGGGCGATCCCGGCGCTGGTCGCGTTCGTGGTCTGGTCAGCGCTGGTCTGGCTGCCCGGTCGGCGGAACTTCACCGCCGCACCACCGCACTCCGCCCAGGGATCCCTGCTGCGGGACCCACTCGCCTGGCAGATCACGATCTTCTTCGGCCTGCAATCGCTCTCGTTCTACAGCGTCCTCTCCTGGCTCCCCTCGATCTACCGCGACGCCGGCTACGACCCGGCCACCGCCGGCCTCCTGCTCTCGATCTCCGCGCTCGTCCAGATCCCGGTGACGCTGGTTTTCCCGCCGTTCGCCGCCCGCGCCACCGACCAGCGTTGGTACACGCTCGCCTGCACGCTGGCCACGGGTCTCGGCCTGGCCGGGATCCTGCTGGCCCCGACGGCCGCGCCGTACCTCTGGGTGGTCGTGCTCGGCATCGGGCAGGGCGGTTCGTTCGGCGTCGGCCTGCTGCTGTTCTCGCTGCGCACCCGCACGACGGCGGTGACCGCACGCCTCTCCGCACAGGCGCAGACCGTCGGTTATCTGGTCGCCGCCGCAGGACCCCTTCTCGTCGGCGCGGTGCACGACGTCACCGACTCCTGGACGGGCCCGGTCGCACTGCTGATCGCGCTGCTGGTGCCGCAGGGGTTCTTCGGTCTGTTGGCCGGTGCGCGCCGGTTCGTCGGTCCGGCACCCGACCCTCGGGCCTCCGAACCGCAGCCGCGCTGAACGCCTTCGTCGAGGGCGAACGACCTCAGCGATCGCCGGTCGGGAAGAGTTGACTCGTGAGGCCGGGCGCGTCCCGGAGAAAACTCGCGGTGTCCGCGTCGGCCGGGTAGAACGCCTCGATCGCCAACTCGGAGACCGTGACGTCGAGCGGCGTGCCGAAGACCGAGGTGAGGCTGAGGAACGACAGCTCGCGGTCGTCGTGCCGGTACCGCAGCGGCACGACGACGTCGTGGGGCTCCGGTACCGGGTCCACCGCTCGGTCCGAACCGGGGTACTCGGTGAGCTCCTCGTGGAGCGAGGCCAGGTACCGGTCGGCCGTCTGCGCTGCCTGTCGCGCCAGCCGGGAGAGCAGATGTGCACGCCATTCGCCGAGGTTGACGATACGCGGCGCCATGCCGTCCGGATGCAGGCTCAGCCGTAGCACGTTGACCGGCGGCCTGAGCAGCTCGGGATCCACGTCGGCGGTGAAGAACCTCAGCCCGCTGTTGGCGTCGACCAGCCGCCAGCGATGATCGACCACCACCGCCGGGTGGGGCTCGTGCCCGGCCATCACCTGCCGCAGCGCCCTCCGCACGGCGTCCAGCGAAGGATCGTCGAGACCGTGGTGAGGGTAGGCGGGGGCGTAGCCGCCGGCGAGCAGCAGCTCGTTGCGTTCGCGCAACGGCACGTCGAGCTGCTCGGAGAGGCGCAGGATCATCTCGCTGGTCGGTCTCGACCGACCGGTCTCGATGAAGCTCAGGTGCCGGGCCGACACCTCGGCCTGCAGCGAGAGGTCGAGCTGCGTGAGCCGACGCCGCTCGCGCCAGGCGCGCAACATCTCCCCCACCGGGGACTGCGCTCGCGATCCCGCGCGGCCGACCGGGCGCTCGCGAGGTTCCGCCGTCATGACAGGAAGCCTACGACCCTCCGTCCGACGCCCGATGGCGGACCGTGGCAACGGTCCACCACCGGGCGTGCGGTGTCAGCGGCCCGTCACTGGATGAGCTGGAGCCCGGTCTCCTGGAGGACCTCGTCGATCGGCTGGAAGAACGAGACGAACCCGAGCTGGTTGCAGCCGCCGTTCGAGCCACCGGAGACGATGCCCTGCGCCTGGTCACCCGCGAACAGCGCGCCGCCGCTGTCACCGGGCTGGGTGCAGAGGTTGGTCTGGGTCAGCCCACGGACCGTGCCCTCGGGGTAGACCACGGTGGTGTTGTAGGCCTGCACCACACCGCAGGTCGTGCCGGTCGTCGAGCCGGTCTTGCAGACGGCCGAGCCGACCGGCAC
Organism: Cryptosporangium minutisporangium; assembly: GCF_039536245.1. NCBI lineage: Bacteria > Bacillati > Actinomycetota > Actinomycetes > Cryptosporangiales > Cryptosporangiaceae > Cryptosporangium > Cryptosporangium minutisporangium. The sequence goes on from NZ_BAAAYN010000017.1 coordinate 467,383, forward strand.
CAGCGTCGCGCCGGTGATCGGCTGGAGCTGGTTCTGGTTGATGACCGCGGGCTGCGGATCGAGCGACTCGGGGTCCTCCACCGGGATCGTGCCGTAGTCGCTACCCGGGAACTCGACCACGTCGGACTGCCCGATCACCTGCTGACCGTCGGTCCAGGTGTCGACCGCGGCCGTGCAGTGCCCGGCCGTGATCACGACCGCGTTCTGGCCGTCCGTGGCGTTGAACGCCGAGCTGCACCGCCCGCTACCGGCTGCGTTGAGGATCGCCTGCCCGCCGAAGAACGCCTGGGTGGTGAACGACGCGGTGGTGCGTTGCACGCGGACCGTGTCGCCGTAACCGGCCAGCTTCTGCAGCCAGGCGTCCGCGCGCGGGTCGGCCGCGGCATCGTCGGAGACCTGCACCGTCACCGAGTTGTTCGCAGCGTCGATCGCCCACGACGTGCCGGGGATGCGACCGAGGGTGTCCAGCTGCGTCTGTACTTTCTGGAGCTCCGGAAGGCTGTGGCTGACCATCCTCGCGGTGGCTCCGGCGTCCTCGACGGCATCCGCGGCGGCCTGGTCGGTGACGTTGACCATCAGCTCACCCGTGGTGCGGCTCAGCCAGGTGCCTGCGGTACGGCTGCCCAGCGCGCTCTGCAACGTCACCGCGGTCCGGGTCCGGCCGTCCAGCTGCTCCAAGCGGGCCTCGGCTTCCTCTTCGGACAGTCCGAGTTCGGCGGCCAGGGCCTCGACCGCCAGGCGCTTGATCGCGGGCGAGTACGCGGAGGGGCCGGTGTCCGCGGAGCTCGCCGTCTCCGCCCTGGGCTTCGCCGTGTCGTCCGCTCCGGCCGTCGGTGCCGTAGCCAGGAACGCGGCTAACGCAGCCGCGACGGCTCCGGCCAGGACGGACGTGATCGTGGCTGTCCGTCGGCTGGCCCCAGGGGCGCGTCGGTGACGCGGAGTGTGCATCCGGGCTCCTCGGTCTCGGCTTACGACCGACCCTGCGACCGTTTTTCCGTTTAGTTCGTTATCGCAGCATCGGTAGTGATGCGACCAACACGGTTCACCGTCGCGAATGGTTCAGCCTGGATTCGCCGCAATTAGGACGCCGCAGAGCGGCCATCTAGCCGCTGAGCTGCCCGATTACCTCCCACGTAATCGACGCAATCTCGATGCACGGCGAGGATTCTCGCATCGGACCACCCGTCACGAAGGAGTACGAGCCGTGAGCGACATCGAACAGTTCGTCACCCGCTACCTCGCCGCCTGGAACGAGACCGACCCGGCGCGGCGTCGGGCCGAGATCGACGCCGTCTGGGCCGATGACGCTCTGTACATCGACCCGCTCGTCGTCGCCCGCGGCCGCGAAGAGATCGACGCGACCATCGGCGCGGTCCAAGCCCAGTTTCCCGGCTTCGTGTTCCGGCTAGCCGGTCCGGTGGACGCCCACCACCAGCAGGCCCGCTTCCAGTGGGAGCTGGGCCCGGCCGGCGGTGAGGCCCTCGTCGTCGGGTTCGACGTCGCGGTGCTCGCCGAGGACGGCCGGATCGGCCAGGTCTACGGCTTCCTGGACAAGGTCCCGGCGGCCTGAGCCAGCCGGACCGCTGGCCGGTGTCGTACGTTCCGGTGACCCAACGCCCGGGCCCGCCGAAACGTACGGCGCCTTCCTCCCGTCGCGGCCTCTACACCGACGATGGCAGGCCGGGGCGCCGCTCCGGCCGATCGCCGCTCGAGCCGTTCAGCCCACCGCTCGAGGTCGCGACGCCAAGCCCGCACGTAGGCCGCGCAGTCGTCCGCCCGCAGGGCACCACGGGCGCGCTCGGCCGCGTCCAACGCGGCCAGCATTCGTCGACGCTTGCCGGCCGGGATTCGGCCGTGCAGGACCCGGTGCCGGACCTCGATGAGGAAACACCGCCGCCGCTCCAGTGCGGCGCGCCAGTACCCGACGTCCGATGCCGTGATGTCGCGGCCGTCGTCGAGCAACCAGTAGAGGCCTTCGGCAATCACGTCTCCGAACTCTTCGCGCTCCGCCCGTAGAGCGGTGGCGAACGGATCGTAAGAACGCTACACGGCACGACCAACCGTGGCGACGGCGCCCGCGGCTACCTCGTCCAGGATGAACAGCCAGTCCTCGTTGTAGATGTCGGGGAAGAACGAGGTGATCCGCTGCGGGTCGACGAGGAGAGCTCCGGCGCCGATGAAACCGTCCTGCGCACCGCCCGCCAACCGGTGGGCATGGCACACGACGGAGTGGTCCGGGAACTGGCCGACGGGCAGGCCGACGGTCGTGAACCCCTGGTCGAGCCCACCCGTTGCCCGACGGACGTCCCCGCGGTCCGGTACAGCGACGTCGTCGTCGAGGAAGAGCAGTCGCCGGACGCCGGACGCCCTCGCCAGGAGCAGCGCCAGGTTGCGCTTCCGGCTCACGTCGCTGCGGCGAGAACTGAGCCGGTGGCTGATCGAGTCGGCCTCGAAGCGCAGGTCGTGCTCGAAACACGGCTGCTCGGCCGACGTGTCGACCGCGGTCAGCCGACCGGGGAGGTGCCCGCGGTAGCGGTCCACGACCGAGCCGGCTGTACACCGGCCACTCGCGAGTACCAGCAGCTCGGAGCCCAGATACTGAGTGAGGCGTACGGCTCGCCGTAGGTCGGCCACGCGTCGGCACGACGGCACGACGACCAACTCGACCGGGTCAGCGCTTTCGATGGGGCGGACCGCACCGAGGAGCGGACGATGCGACCCGTGGTGATGGCTGCTCGAACCGGCCCTGCGCGCGGTCCGGATCAACGATGGCCCCGGGACCATTCGAAGAGCCTGGTTTCCTTGTGGGACCAGTCCGGCGTGACCGTGTTTCCCGCGAATACCGGCACTCGTACGAGCAGGCAGAATTCCTCCGCCGTGGCGAACCGGACCCGTAGGTAGTCCTCGCTCTGATCGCGGTACCAGGCATCGGTCAGCGCCATCACCACGCCGAGCGTTCCCCGCCCGTACATGGCGTTGCAAATGGTGAGGGTCCGGCGTCGGTTCAACGGGCTCGGCCCGCGGTAGAACAGCGCGACGTCCTCGTAGAGCACCGTGTCCGCTCCGGAGCCCTCCACTCGGGGAGCGAATCGGCGAGGCTGCTCCCCGTCGTCGACCTCGAAATATCCGTCGACCGCCCGGTCTGCACCGGAGATCTGTCGCACCGGAAGGTTCAGACGGCCGAGCAAGTCACGGGTCACCGAGTTCCAGTCGATACCGCCCAGCAGGATCAGATGACTGGCGGAGTCGTCCTGGAGCATGCCAGAAGCGGTGCGGAATCGGATCCGGGTGTTCTGCGGGTTCGCGGCCCGGAGATGGCCGTAGAGCTCCACCATCGCGTCGAGGTCCGCATACCGGTAGAGCTCGACGTAGTCCGGGCTCGACTTCTGCGCGTACTCGAAATGGCCGAGTTTCCGCTCCGGCATTTCGCTGGCGACGATCGTAACGGGTTGCCCGTCCTCGAAGCGCCAGGTGCCCCGGCCGAACGGATGCGCGAACGGCGGCGTGTCGGGGAGTTCCTCCTCCCGCAATTTCAACAGTTCACGTTCGAGTACGATCAATCGCTCTCGCTCGTGTTCGTTCAGTTCTTCTTCGTCGAGGAGTCGTCCGGTTCGAATCGCCCGATCCGTGGCGAACAGCCGCGCATAGGCACGGAGCCGGACTTCCGGCGGTAGAACGGGATCGCGGGTCCGCTCCCAGGACGAGATCAAGGGCGCGCTGAGCGGCCGGTCGCCGCCGAGCAACTGGCCGACCTGCGCCTGGCTCAGCTTCTGGCCGGCCAGGCCCTCCGTACGGAGTGCTCGTAATCGGTACGCGAGTCGACCTACGGCCCGAGACGGCTCCTCGCTTCCCACTGACATCTCTTCAGTTTTGTTCAGGTGAAGGCTTCAGGCCAGAGTTTCGCCGGATCAGCGGAGCCTTTCCGGACCCATCCCCATCAGGACGACCCGGGGTCGACAGCAGGAGCGAGCGCTCTCCGACCGCAGAGGACCCTCGGTTCACCGAACCCCCCACGCCTCCCACTTATGGTGCCCACTATAAAAGTCGCCCGAATTCACTCGCGCTCACCGTATCCAAGTCCGACTGATAGGGGGGCGATTAATTTCCCTCGCGCGCTACCGAACTTCACTTATTGGCGCACCGATTATGGAAGACCGACTTGTTGCCTTAACCCAGAAATCATTTCTACGCTGATCCGCATCGGCCACCTCCCAAACGATTGGGCTGATGACTCGGAAATCATTTTCGCGCCCGTTCCCGGAAAGGTTCAGCGAGATGCCTGCGACAACTATCACTGAGTTCTTCGACCTCGACCTCGCGATCGGACTCGCGCACGGCGTCGCGGGTTGGCTCCTCATCGTCTTCGCGTTTCTGATAATCGCCACCGCCGGCCCACGTCGTCGGGCACGAGCCGTCGCGGTTCTGTTCGCTGCCGCGATCGTCCTCACCGTGCTGTCCGGATGCAGTGGCGATTCTTCGACCGCGCCGCCGGAGAGTTCGGTGAACCTGTTACCGGTAGTCGTGGGGCTGGGCCTGCTCGGGTTGGGCGTCGGCACGACGATGGCCGTGGTCGCAGTCCGCCTGCTCCACGCGGCGGTCGAGGCGATCGGCCAGGCAGTCTCGATGCTGATCCGCGGCGCCGCGCTCGTGGGTGGGTCGATCGCGGCCGTGATGGCGTTGGGAATGCTCTGGTGACGAGCCCGAAGAGGCCACTGGGCCGCGCCGCATCGTGCAGCGCGGCCCAGAGGCATGGATCGGACGATTCAGCCGCGGCGGCGGACCGCGTAGCGGCTGCGGTCGTGGACGAGGGTCCGACCGCGACCCCGCACTACCGGGCTCGGCGCAGGGTCGGTGACCCGGCGACCACGGGCGGCTGCCCGGCGCTCGGCCCGGCTCGGCCGGGCCGTCGACTCCGGCACGGCCGCACCCTCGGCGGCCGCGTTCGCCAACACGGGCAAGGCCGGCGCCGGGACGGTCAGGGGCGCCTGCTCGGGGGAAGTGGACTGTGCGCGCATAGGGGAACCTCCAGCTCGTGACGCCGCGAGTGGGCGGCAGGACAAGCTCGGCCGAGGTCACATGAGGGCCGCACGAGCGGCGCAGGAGACGATCAGCTGAGCAGAGGACAGAAGAAGAGAGCGCAGAGAACCGGGCTCTCCGGGGAATGAGGAAGGCGCTACCGCGGCAACGTCACGCGGCGATTGCGGCGCCTTCGGCCCCGCTGGGGTGCTTGTCAGCTGATCACGGGACGAACGTTAACTCGCCCCGTCCGAGGACGCGACCTATTTATTCGGCACGGAACGCGATGCTGTTCGCGGCACAGATACGTGCACCCATGTTGAGCTCCATCATCTTGAGCGCCGCGCGGGCTAGCTCCTCGTGGATGTGCGCGACCGCGTCCTCCGGGATCACGACCTCGTGGTGCCGGATGTGCGCGTCCAGCGCGGAGTAGAGCACGCACTGCTCGGTGACCTGCCCGGCCAGCACCAGCCGCGTGACGTCGAGCTGTCCGAGCAGGTACTCCAGCGGCGTCTGGAAGAAGATCGAGTGGCGGGCCTTGACCACGAACATGGTCTCCTCGGCCGGCTGCAGCGGCTCCACCAGGTGCGGCGCCTTGCCGTCGATCGCCGCTTGGTAGATCGAGTCACGGTTCGACGTCCAGGAACCGAAGTTGTCGTTCACGTAGATCACCGGGGAGTCCTGCGCGGACGCCCGCTCGACGAGGCGGGCGATCGCGGGCACGGCCGCCTCAGCCGAAGGCAGCAGCTGGTCGGCATCCGGGTGGTCGTACGGGGTGATCATGTCGATCACGATCAGCGCGGTGGTGGACACGGACGAGGACTATCCGGGATCGCCGCGACTATGCATGTCGCCCGCAGCGCGCCACCAGCGCCGAGGTTCCGTCCGCGGATGAGCGCCGGACCCTCGGGCTTCCTCAACCCGCGACGAACATTTTTCGGACACTGGTGTTCTTACTCCCCAGTAAACTACGGTGACCTTGCCATCGGTCGATGACACAAAAAAGCCTGACCACGCCGAACCGGGAGAGAGCCATGCCCAGGGCCAAACACGCACCTCGCTCGGTCAGCGGCGTCCGGTGGAAGCGGTTCACGCTGCTGGTCGCGCCTGCGGCGATCGGCGCGGGTGTCATCGTCGGGCTCACCGGTGAAGGCGCGCTCGCCGCGTCGTTCGCGGTGTCCGGACAGAACTACAAGATCTCCGCCGACAAGCTCACCGCGGACGGCATGGTGCTCTACGGCGACGTGGACGAGTCCCTGGACGGCACCAAGCGTCCGGTCGGCACGGCGGGCTTCAAAGAGGCGACGCTCGAGAACCTGTGCTTGTCCACGGTGGTACCGACGCCGGCGGGCGACATGACGATCCGGCTGACCGCCGGTGGTGAGGGCACTCCGGTCGAGGCGACGAACATGATCGCCGACATCGACCAGCTCTCCGGCGACGCCGAGTTCAACAACATCCAGATCGGCGTCGACGCGTCCAAGCAGACGAAGGGCCCGGTCAGCGGCCCGGCCGGAATCGGCGCGCTGCAACTGGATTCCGCGACGATCACCGAGCCGAAGCTGCGGGCCTGGGCGGTGGCGTCCGGCACCTTCAAATTGACCGATCTGAAGATCGACGTCAGCTTCGGCAAGAAGGAATGTTACTGACCGCACTCTTTTCGACCGGCGGCCACGGAGGTCGCTTGCCCTTGGGGATGCTCGGAGGTTGAAAAGTGTTGAGGGAAGTGTCGCGACGAGCGCGTTTTCGCCGATGGCGACACGAAAGGCCGTTCTGGGGATCGGTACTCACGCTGCTGTTCGCGGCGGAGCTCTACGCGGCGACAGCTGCGCCGATGGGGCTGATCGTCCTGGAGGGCGCCACCGTCCTCGGGACGATGGTGCTGTCCGCGGTGCTGGTCGTGCTCGGCGGGGCCACGCTCGCGCAACCGCTGCTGCGGACGATCACCGGGCCGATCGTCGTCCTGCTGGCGCTGGTATCGCTTCTGGTCTCGAACTTCGGTGGATTCCTCATCGGAATGCTGCTCGGCGTCGTCGGTGGCGGGATGGTCTTCGCCTGGTCGCCGACGAAGAACGCTGATGCCGCCGCACCGCCGGTCGAGGAGGCGCCCGGTGACACGGTCGACGCAGAGGCCGACACCGAGATGCTGGCGCTCGCGCCGCCCACCGACGACGAGACGCCGACCGGCGCTCTCCTCCTGCCCGACAGCGCGGACCGACCCGCCGACCCCGACTCGCTGAGCCCGGGTGGTGAGGAGGCCACGGACTCCGACGCGCTGGCGGCGCAGCAGTGGCGGCGTATACCCGGCGGGACCGCCGCCGAGGCCTCGACCGAGCCGCCGACCCCGCCGCGCCGGTCGGGACGGCATCGGCCGTTGCTCTCGGTGCTGGTCTGGCTCGTGCCGGCGCTCGCGGTCGCGGTGATCGTCACCGCCACCGGAGCACCAGCGGTCGCCGACACTCCGAGCGGCGCACCGCGCGAGTTGCCGTGCCTGATCCCGTTCCTCTGCCCGGAGCCGACGCCGACCCCCACGCCGCCCGACGTGCCGTCGCCCGCACCGACGCCGGGCCCGTCGTCCGCGCCGCTCTTCCCCGACCTGCTGCCGAAGCCGGGACCGAGCGCGTCCGCCACCCCGACGCCGGGCGCGACGTGCGCACCCGAGGACTACCCGACCGGCGACGGGACACCGGTCGGCGACGCCGCCGCGCTGGCCGCACGGATCTTGCAGGCCTGCGCCAAGGCCGGCACCCCCAATGCGGGCACCGCCGACGAGGTCTCCGCGGTCGGGATCGAGCCGAGCGTGCTCCGAGCGGACCGCCTGACGCTGGACGACCTCACTTACCGCGGCACGGTGAAGCTCACGACCGCCACCGGCTCGACCACCGTGATGGAGTTCGCCGCGACGAAGCTGACGATCGTCGGCATGGATCTGCAGGTGCCGTTCAACGCCCGCACGATCACCCTGGCGGGCTCTTCAAGTGCGACGATCAGCGGAAACGTAAAGCTCTACGCGGCCGATCTGAGCGGTAAGGCGCTCGATCTATTACCGCTGAAGTTCACGCCGAACCCGCCGCCGCTGCTGCCGCAGATCGCGCTGCCGAGCCTCTTTTTCACCGGCGTGACATCCCACGTCGCCCTGGTGAGCGCCGACACGATCAAAACGTCGATCAACATCACCGTCAAGTAAGGCGCCGCAGGCGCAGCTCGCTTGTCGTTCTCACGTTGAGCGCTCTGAGGGCGGGGCTCACATCCGCGCAAGGCCGCGTCGACCTTGCGTTGGTCTCAAGGCCTTGCGCGCGGCTGTGAGCGTCGTTCTCAGAGGGCCGCCGCGACTAGTTCGGCGATTTGGGCTGTGTTCAGGGCAGCGCCCTTGCGCAGGTTGTCGCCGCAGACGAACAGGTCGAGCGTGTTCGGGAAGTCCAGCGCCTGCCGCACCCGCCCGACGAACGTCGGGTCCGCACCGACGGTGTCGGCCGGCGTCGGGAACTCACCGTTGGTCGGGTCGTCCACGACGACCACGTTCGGCGCCTCCGCGAGCGCGTCGTGCGCCTCGGCCACGGTCAGCGGCGACGCGAACGTCGCGTGCACCGCGAGCGAGTGCGTGGTTACGACCGGAACCCGCACGCACGTGGCGGACACCCGAAGGTCGGGGATACCGAGGATCTTCCGGGACTCGTTCCGGACCTTCAGCTCCTCGCTGCTCCACCCGTCGTCCTTGACCGAGCCGGCCCACGGCACGACGTTGAGCGCCAGCGGCGCCGGGAACGGCGACGCCTGGTCACCGAGCTTCTCGGCCAGCGCCGCGCGCACGTCACCGGCCCGCACGCCCAGGTCGCGACGGCCGCCGACGATCTCCAACTCGTCGTAGAGCCGGTCGACGCCGGGCTGGCCCGCGCCGGACGCGGCCTGGTACGAGGCCACCACCAGCTCGGTGAGGCGCCACTTGCGGTGCAGCGCACCCAGCGCGTCCATCATCGTGAGAGTGGTGCAGTTCGGGTTGGCGATGATGCCCTTGGGCCGGTTGGCCGCCGCTTCACCGTTCACCTCGGGCACGACCAGCGGGACGTCCGGGTCCATCCGGAACGCGCCGGAGTTGTCGACCGCGACCGCACCGCGCTCGACGGCGATCGGCGCCCATGCGGCGGAGACCTCGTCCGGGACGTCGAACATCGCCACGTCGACCCCGTCGAACACCGACGGCTCGAGCAGCTGGACCTCGACCTCTTCACCGCGGACGACGAGGCGCTTGCCCGCCGACCGCTTGGAGGCGACCAGCCGGATCTCGCCCCAGATGTCGGCGCGCTCGGACAGGATCGACAGCATCACGGTGCCGACGGCACCGGTCGCGCCGACGACGGCAAGGGTGGGCTTCCGGCTGCTCATCGTCCGCTCCCCGCGTAAACAGTGGCTTCTTCGTCGGTGCCGAGCTCGAACGCCTCGTGCACGGCGCGGACAGCGGCGTCCAGGTCGGTGTCGCGACAGACCGCGGAGATCCGGATCTCCGACGTCGAGATGATCTCGATGTTGACGCCGACCTCCGCCAGCGCCTCACAGAAGGTGGCGATGACGCCCGGGTGCGAACGCATACCCGCGCCGACCACCGACACCTTGCCGATGTGCTCGTCGAAGATCAGCCGGTCGAACCCGATCGACTCCTGCGCCTTCTGCAGCGCGGACATCGCGGCCGGGCCGTCGGCCTTCGGCAGCGTGAACGAGATGTCGGTGCGTGCGGTCGCCGCGGCCGAGACGTTCTGCACCACCATGTCGATGTTGATCTCGGCGTCGGCGACCGTCCGCAGGATCGATGCCGCCCGACCCGGCTGGTCGGGAACGCCGACCACGGTGACCTTCGCTTCGCTCCGGTCGTGCGCGACGCCGGAGATGATCGCCTGCTCCACGGAAGAGTCCTCCATCGACCCGGTCACGATCGTGCCGGGCTTGTTCGAGTACGACGAGCGGACGTGGATCGGCAGGTCGTTGCGCCTGGCGTACTCCACCGATCGGAGGTGCAGGATCTTCGCGCCACAGGCGGCGAGCTCCAGCATCTCCTCGTAGATGACCGTGTCGAGCTTCTTCGCGTTCTTCACGATCCGCGGGTCAGCGGTGTAGACGCCGTCCACGTCCGTGTAGATCTCGCACACGTCGGCTTTGAGCGCGGCGGCCAGGGCGACCGCCGTCGTGTCGGACCCGCCGCGGCCCAGCGTCGTGATGTCTTTGGTGTCCTGGGCGACGCCCTGGAAACCGGCGACGATGGCGATCGCGCCTTCGTCGACGGCGCCCTGGATCCGTCCGGGCGTCACGTCGATGATGCGCGCGGCTCCGTGCCGCGCCGTGGTGATGACACCGGCCTGCGAGCCGGTGAACGAGCGGGCCTCGTACCCGAGTGAGTGGATCGCCATCGCGAGCAGCGCCATCGAGATGCGTTCGCCCGCGGTCAGCAGCATGTCGAGCTCGCGTCCCGGGGGTACCGGGGCGACCTGGCCGGCCAGATCGAGCAACTCGTCAGTGGTGTCGCCCATCGCGGAGACCACGACGACGACGTCGCTGCCGGCCTTCCGGGTGGCGACGATGCGCTCGGCTACCCGCTTGATCCGCTCAGCGTCGGCGACCGAGGAGCCGCCGTACTTCTGTACGACGAGTCCCACGTCGCTCCTTCCGTACGGCCCGGTAGTTGCAGGTACCGGGCAGAGTTCCGACGCCTAGGGTACCGGCGCTCGCAGCCCGTTTTCTCGGCCTCGGCACCCCGGGTGGTATCCGATTGACCACTCGTGGGAGACTCGTCACGTCACGCCGCCGTCAGGTCGCCTTCCGTCAAGACATCGCCGAATGGCATGATTTGCTGGTGATCGTGTGACCACATACGTGCCACCTCCCTCGTTCGGAGGATCCCGCAACACCGGGTAGACGAGATTCTCACCCGGTATCGGGGCATTGCGGGACATCTGGCCCCACTGCGAACCGTCGCGCTTTCCACCTCGTCTGGATCGTGGTGCAATGCCACAGCGAACACCGCCGGTGGGTGAGAATGGCTCACCGGCCGCGGGGGCGCGTTTCGCCAGCAGCGACACAGACGGAGGAGTCGTGCCCACGTCCCTCAAGGGCTTACGTCCGGCCGCAACCTCAAAGGGGCCGGTCAGGCGGGTCCCGAACGCCGGAACGCCCTCCGAGGACCGGAAGAACTCGGGACACGAGCCGGCCAGCCGGCCGCTGACCCGCAGCCAACGCTTCCTCGGTAACGCCCCCATCCGGGTGAAGGTCGTCCTGATCACCCTCGTCCCGCTGATGGCGATGTTCCTCTTCGCGGGCATCCTCACGTACATCGTGACGGACGAGGCTCAGTCGGCCCAGCAGGTGCAACAGCTGGCGCGTCTCGGTAGCCAGGCCTCGAACCTGGTGAACGACCTCCAGCTCGAGCGCGCGGCCGCTGCCAACTGGGTCGCGGACCCGGGTAAGGAAGAAAGCCACCCGCCGCTCCGCCGCTTCACCCAGCGCGCCACCGCGACCGACGCGACGCTTCGGGAGTTCATCGCCGAGGCCGGCCGACTCGACGCCGACACCAAGGCGCCGATCCAGAGTCAGCTCCAGAACGTGACGCGCGGCTCGACCACCCTGGTGAACCAGCGCGCCAACCTCCTGAAGCAGGCCCGCAACGAGGGCGTGAGCGTCAGCGTCGCTGCCGCGAAGTACGAGACGCTGATCGGCGACCTCCTGCAGATCAGTGACGGCCTCGCTAGGGCCGCTGACGACCGCGTGCTCTCCGACCAGCTCCGCGCCGTGGCGGCGTTCGCCCGCTACAAGGAAGCGGTCAACCAGGAGCAGGTCAGCGTCCTCGACGTCCTGGTGGACGAGAACCGGACGTTCACGAACGACACGTTCAAGACGGTCCTGGCCGCCTCGATCCGGCAGGAGCTGTTCAACGCGCAGTTCCAGAGCAGCGCATCGAACACGCAGCGCGGGATCCGTAACGAAACGGTCAGCCAGGAATCGCCGTACCGCTCGCTGAGCGGCAGTGTCCGGAAGACCCAGATCGGCGCACCGATCACCACGACCGTGCCCCTGTGGGTCGACACCAGCACCCAGTCCGACACGGTGCTGCGCGGCGTCGAGCAGAAGCTCAACGCGGACGCCGTGAACGCCGCCGCCGAGTTCCGCGACGACGCGATCCGCAAGACGATCATCGTCATCACGGTCGCGCTGGCCGCCCTGGTCGTCGCTCTCCTGGTCTCGCTCGCCGTCGCCCGCTCGATGGTCCGCCCGCTGGTGCGACTGCGGTCCTCGGCGCTGGAGGTCGCGTACCAGAGCCTTCCGGAGGTCGTCCGCAAGCTGCAGGACGCCGACCAGCAGACCGCAGCGCAGGCCTCGGCCGAGACCAAGGCCCGCACGCTGGACATCCGGTCCGGCGACGAGATCGGCCAGGTGGCCCAGGCGTTCAACGCCGTCCACCTGGAGGCCGTCCGGGTCGCGTCCGAGCAGGCGCAGCTGCGGCAGAGCGTCTCGACGATGTTCGTCAACCTCTCCCGCCGCTCGCAGCTCCTGGTCGACCGGCTGATCCGCCTGATCGACGGTCTGGAGCAGGGCGAGCGCGACCCCGACCGCCTCTCCGAGCTGTTCAAGCTCGACCACCTCGCCACCCGAATGCGGCGGAACGACGAGAACCTCCTGGTCCTCGCCGGCGCCGACGCGGGTCGCCGGTGGACCCGCCCGGCCCCGCTGGTCGACGTTCTCCGCGCCGCGACCGCCGAGGTGGAGCAGTACACCCGGGTCAAGCTCGGCTCGATCGACGACTCCGTCGAGATCTCGGCCTCGGCCGTGAACGACCTCGTCCACCTGGTCGCGGAGATCCTGGAGAACGCCACCTCGTTCTCCTCGCCGCGCACCGACGTCGTGGTCGACTCCCGCCGGGTCGGCGACCACGTGGTCATCGAGATCGAGGACCAGGGCATCGGTATGTCCCGGGAGCAGCTGGCGGAGTTCAACGAGCGGCTGGCCAAGCCGCCGGTGTTCGACATCGCCGTCTCCCGCATGATGGGCCTGTTCGTGGTCGGCCGGCTGGCCTCCCGGCACGGCGTCAAGGTCATGCTGCGGGACGCCTCCGGCGGCGGTGTGCTGGCGATCGTCACGCTGCCCTCGGGCGTTCTGCACGGCGACCAGCCGGTGGCCCCGGCGCTTCCGCCGGCCGAGACCGACGAGCAGGCCGCCGACCGTCCGGTCGAGCGGATCGCGTCGGAGCGGGTCGACCGGTCCGAGCCGCCTGCTCTCCCGGCCGCGAACGCCCCGTACGCCCCCACCGGCTCGTTCGGTGCTCCGGCTCCCGGCCAGCCGCCCTTCGGCGGCGCACTGCAGCCGCCGTCCGGGCCGTTCGGTGGTGGCCAGCCGCCGTTCGCCGGCCAGCCGCCGTTCGGTGGCCAGCACGGTCAGCCGGCTCAGCACGGCCAGCCGGCTCAGCCCGAGCAGCCGCACCCGTTCGCGCCGCAGCCGTTCGCGCCTGCCTCCTCCTCCGAGCAGCCCGAGCAGCCGGCTCCCGACCAGTGGCGTCCGATGAACGCGCCGCCGTTCGGCGGGGTCCGGCAGGACAGCGACGAGCACGACGCGCAGCGCGAAGCCTTCGGACCGCCGGCCCGTGGCCCGCAGACTCCGCCGACCGCCCGGGACCTGTTCGGCCCGGTGACGCCGGAGCCGCTGCCGCAGCGTGACCCGCGGGAAGACAGCGGTGCCCAGCCGGCCTTCCCGTTCGCTCAGACGACGCCGACCCCGGCTCAGCCGCCGTTCGCCGCGCCCGCCGCGGCGGAGGAGCAGCCCGACCCGAGTTGGTCCGAGCCGACCCGTCCGGTGCCGATCATCCGCGACCCCGCGGCCGCGGCCGCGACCGGAACGCACAGCATCCTCGGCGACCTGCGACCCGAGCCGACTCCGGTCGAGGCCCGCGAGCCCGATCTGACCTGGAGCACCGGCGGGCTCGGCGCTCGTCAGCCGGAGGGGCGGACGCCGTCCGAGGAGTCCACTCAGCCGACCTCGCCCGCGCAGCCTGCGGCGAGCACCCCGGCCGACCAGCCCGGGCCCAAGCCGCTGCCGGTTCGCGACCCGTTCACGAGCCGCGAGACGCAGCCCCGTCCGGCGGCGGGTCAGCCGGCGGCGGGTCAGCCGGCCCCGGCCGCGCCGGGCGGGCGCCCCGCAGCTCCGGCCACCCCGGCCACCCCGGCCCAGGCTCCCCCGGCTCAGCCTCCGGCGGCTCAGGCCCCGGCGGCCGAGGCGGCTCAGCCGGGTCTGCCGAGCCGCGGTGGCTCGGCGGCGGACGCGATGGCCGCGCTGCGACGCGAAGCCGCCGCAGACCGGTCGAGCACCACCGGCGCGCAGAAGGTCTTCCGCGCCGGTCCGTCCGACCCGCCGAACTCGGACCCGACGATCGAGATGCCGCTCCCGATCTTCGACGCGATCGAGTCGGAGTGGTTCCGGTCGCGCACCGCCGCGGCGCCGCGCAACGGGAGCAACGGCAGTAACGGCAGCAGCAGCTCCTGGTCCCCGCCGCGGGTTCCGGAGGCCCCGGGAGCCCGCCCAGCGTCCTCGCGGAGCGAGGAATCCGAGCCGCCCACCGCGGACGACGCCAGCCAGATCACCGGCGGCTCGCTGGCGGACGCTCCGGTGTCCCCCGCGGTCGGTGGCGAGGCGCCCTTCCCGCAGAGCGCGACCGCGGCCTGGAGCCACGCGCGCTCGAACGGGAGCACAGACGAGCCGACCACCCCCAGTGGTCCGGACCGCGAGGAAGAACCGGTCGGCGTCGGCGCTGCGCGTCAGCCCGCGACGGCCGCATGGGAGTCTCCGGCGGACGCCGGGTGGCGTGCCGCGCAGGCGGCAGCCGAGACAGCTCCCAGCAGCACCACCAAGTCGGGCCTACCGAAGCGTGTTCCGATGGCACACTTCGTGCCAGGCCGTGTGGAGACGGCGGCGAAGAAAGCTTCTCGCCCGACGTCCCACCGGTCGCCCGAGGCGGTGCGGGGCGTTCTGTCCAGCTACCGCAGCGGTCTCGAGCAAGGGCGGCAGGCCGGGCGCCCGTCCCGGACCGGTACGACCTTTGCCGGCTCACCTGAAACGCAGGAGGAGATGTGAGCTCGCTGAGCCACGATGCCCAGAACCTCAACTGGTTGGTGGCGAACTTCGCCAACCGCGTCCCCGGCATCGCCCACGCCGTGGCCGTGTCCGCCGACGGACTGCTGTTGGCGGTCTCCGACGGACTGCCTCGGGACCGAGCCGACCAGCTCGCGGCGATCGCGTCGGGCCTGGTGAGCCTCACACAGGGCGCCGCTCTCTGCTTCGAGGGTGGCAACGTCAGTCAGACCGTCGTGGAGATGGACACTGGCTTCCTGCTGGTGATGTCCATCAGCGACGGTTCGTCGTTGGCCGTGCTCGCGTCTCGTGCGTGTGACATCGGCCAGGTCGGGTACGAGATGGCACTGCTCGTGGAGCGCGTCGGCCAGGTCCTGACGCCGGCGCTGCGGTCAGAGCTCCACGCGTCCCTGCCCCGATAAGAGCAGAGACGCGCTGAGGGACGACAGGAGACGGGTCACGCGATGAGCACCGAGTACGTCGATCAAAGCGGGCCGCTGGTGCGCCCGTACGCGATGACTGGGGGTCGAACCAGACCCCGAGTCGATATCGCGATGGAAGCACTGGTCACGGCGACCGCCCGCGGAGACCGCGAGGCGGGGACCGGCCGGCACGAGTGGCAGAAGATCGTCGAACTCTGTCAACAAGTGCAGTCGCTGGCAGAGATCGCGGCGTATCTTGGCACTCCGCTCGGGGTTGCCCGAGTGATCGTCGGCGACATGGCCGAGGCTGGAATGCTGGACGTGCACGAGCCCGGCAGGCTCGACGACCAGCTCGGAACGTATCTGCTGGAAAGGGTGCTCAGTGGACTTCGGAAGCTCTAGCCCCGGCCGCGCGCCGCGGGTGACGGCGAGCCGCGCCACCTCCGCCAAGATCGTCATCGCGGGCGGGTTCGGCGTGGGCAAGACCACGCTTGTCGGCTCGGTGTCGGAGATCCGTCCGCTCACCACCGAGGCGGTGATGACTGCCGCCGCGATCGACGTCGACGATGCTTCGAAGATTCCGGGTAAGTCCACCACCACGGTGGCGATGGACTTCGGCCGGATCACGCTCGACGAGGACTTGATCCTGTACCTGTTCGGTACCCCCGGACAGACACGGTTCTGGTTCATGTGGGACGAGCTGGTGCGCGGTGCGATCGGCGCGGTCGTGCTGGTGGACACTCGTCGCCTGGCCGACTGCTTCGCCGCCGTCGACTTCTTCGAGCAGCGCGGGCTGCCGTACGTCGTCGGCCTGAACTGCTTCGACGGCGTCCAGCCGTACACGACGCAGGACGTGCGGGACGCGCTGACGATCGGCCAGGAAGTGCCGATCATCAACTGCGACGCCCGTGGGCGGGAGTCGACCAAGGCCCTGCTCATCTCGCTCGTCGAGTACGTTTTACGCCTGCGCGGCGCTGCTCCGGCCGGCGTCGGCAGCTAAGCGACGACGGCAGTACGAGCCTCACCGCAGCGGCACCCACCCGGGTGCCGCTGCGGTGTTTTGGCTGTTCGCTGAGGTGTTTCGACTGCTCAGCGACGTGTTGGCGATTCGCGCGACGACCGCCTATGGTGATAGGCGTGCGGATGGTGGGACTGCTCCTTCTCTGCCGCGGCGAGGCCAGTTAACGAGCCGGCTTCCTCGTCGCGGCGCTCGGCGTGCTTGCCGGCTTGCACCTCGCCGCTAATTCAGGAGCACCGGTCATGAGCTTCGTCCGCAATCCCCAGCGTCCCAGCGGGATGCCGATCCACCGCTACACCCCCTTCACGCCGATCGACCTGGCCGACCGCACGTGGCCGGGCAAGCAGACCACCGAAGCGCCGCTGTGGTGCGCGGTCGACCTGCGGGACGGCAACCAGGCACTGATCGACCCGATGAGCCCGGCCCGCAAGCGCAAGATGTTCGAGCTGCTGGTCCGGATGGGCTACAAGGAGATCGAGGTCGGCTTCCCCGCGGCCAGCCAGACCGATTTCGACTTCATCCGGCAGATCATCGAGGAAGACCTGATCCCGGACGACGTCACGATCCAGGTTCTGACGCAGGCGCGGGACGAACTGATCCACCGCACGTTCGACGCCGTCCGCGGCGCCAAGCAGGCGATCGTCCACCTGTACAACTCCACCTCGACGCTGCAGCGACGCGTGGTCTTCGGGCTGGACCGCGAGGGCATCACCGGCATCGCCACGAACGGCGCCCGGCTCTGCCAGAAGCTGTCCGAGTCGATGGGCGACACGTTCATCCGCTTCGAGTACTCCCCCGAGTCCTACACCGGGACCGAGCTGGAGTACGCCGCCGAGGTGTGCAACGCGGTCAGCGAGATCTGGGAGCCGTCCGACGACCGGCCGGTGATCCTGAACCTGCCGGCGACCGTGGAGATGGCCACGCCGAACGTCTACGCCGACTCGATCGAGTGGATGAACCGGAACCTGGCCTACCGCGACAACATCATCCTGTCGCTGCACCCGCACAACGACCGCGGTACCGCGGTGGCCGCCGCCGAGCTGGGCGTGCTGGCCGGCGCCGACCGGGTCGAGGGCTGCCTGTTCGGCAACGGCGAGCGCACCGGCAACGTCTGCCTGGTGACGCTGGGCATGAACCTGTTCAGCCAGGGCATCGACCCGATGATCAACTTCAGCGACATCGACGAGGTACGCCGCACCGTCGAGTACTGCAACCAGCTGCCGGTCGCCGAGCGCCACCCCTGGGGCGGTGACCTCGTCTACACCGCCTTCTCCGGATCGCACCAGGACGCGATCAAGAAGGGCTTCGAGTGGATGGAGCGGGACGCCGCCGCGGCCGGCGTCCCCGTCGACGACTTCCGCTGGGCCGTGCCGTACCTGCCGATCGACCCGAAGGACATCGGCCGCACCTACGAGGCCGTCATCCGGGTGAACTCGCAGTCCGGCAAGGGCGGCGTCGCCTACGTCATGAAGACCGAGCACCAGTTCGACCTGCCGCGTCGTCTGCAGATCGAGTTCTCGCAGGTCGTCCAGAAGATCACCGACAACGAGGGCGGCGAGGTCAGCCCCGAGGCGATGTGGTCGGTGTTCCGCGACGAGTACCTGCCGAACCCGGACAACTCGTGGGGACGCCTGGCGCTGCTGACCTACCGCACCGTGGACGACGGGATGTCCTTCGACGTCGTCCTGGACGGCGTGGAGAAGACGCTGACGGCGTCCGGCAACGGCCCGATCAACGCGTTCGTGAACGCGCTGAGCGAGGTCGGCATCCCCGTCCGAGTCCTCGACTACGCCGAGCACGCGATGTCCGCCGGTGGGGACGCCAGGGCGGCTGCCTACACCGAGTGCGCGGTCGGCGAGGACCAGGTGCGCTGGGGCGTCGGCGTCGACACGAACATCGTCACCTCGTCGCTGAAGGCCGTCGTCAGCGCCGTGAACCGCGGCTACCGGGCCTGACGCCGAGCGCTGTGCGTTTCGGCGGCGGATAGCTCGCCGAAACGCACAGCGCTCAAGCTGCTAGGGCTGCTCGTCGGTGCGGTAGGGGCGCAGACCTCGGGCCTGGTAGTTGCGCAGCGCGTTCGGGTGATCCTGGCTCGACGTGTGCAGCCATACCCGCCGCACGCCCGGGTGCAGCTCCCACGCGAGCCGCAGGGCAAGCGTGAGCGCGTACCCGCCGAGCCCCTTGCCCACGGCCTCCGGCACCAGCCCGAACGTGACGATCTCCGCCTCGGTGTCGGACTGCCCCTCGCCGGGGTCCGCCCGGGGCGCGAGTTCGACCAGTCCGACCGGCTCACCGCGGTGCCGCACCGCCCACCGGCGCCGCAGCGGGTCGGCGAGCAACGCGACCCACTCCTCGTCCGGGCGGTTCGCGCTCTTCCAGCCGTACGGCGCGCCGATCCGCCGCTCCAGGTCCTTGATCAACTCGGGCTGGTCGTCGATGGGCGTGACGGTCAGGTCCTCGACCGGACGGCCGGGCACCAGCTCGTCCGGGGACGTCATCTCCAGGTACGTCCGGGTATGACTCATCGTGCTCCCTGTCCGTAGGTCGCGAGGCGTGCTGTTGCGTCGTCGAGCTCGACGCCGTCCAGCAAGCGCGGAATCACCCCGGACGACAACACCCGCAGCGCGACCTCGCAAACCCATTCCAGGTACAGCGCCCGCTCGTACGCCTCGGCCAGCGTGTTCCCCACCGCGACCGCCCCGTGGTTGCCCAGCAGGCAGGCGGTGCGGCCCTCCAGCGCGTTGACCGTGCCGGCGGCGAGCGCATCCGTACCGTACTCCGCGTACGGCGCGACCCGCGGCGCGCCACCGAACAGGCCCAGGTAGTAGTGCACGGCCGGGATCTGCGGCACCAGACAGGACAGCGCCGTGGCCGCGGTGGAGTGCGTGTGGACGACCGCGCCGACCTCCGGCCGGGCCGCGTAGACCGCGAGGTGCAGCGGGAGCTCGCTGGTCGGCTTCAGGGTCGCGTCGAGCACCGAGCCGTCCAGCGCGTGCACGCCGACGTCCTCGGCGCGTAGCAGCCCGTAGGGCACCCCGGTCGGCGTCACCGCGACCCGGTCGCCGGTCCGGACCGAGACGTTCCCGGCCGTTCCGACGACCAGACGGTCGGCGACCATCCGTTGACACACTTCGGCGATCGCGTCCCGCTCCGTCACGGACGGGATCTTCTCACCCGGCCTGGCGGACCGCGGCACGGGTGGCGGTGTCGTGTTCGTGCTGGGCGTCCTGCCGCTGCGCTTCGGCCCCCTGCGCGATCGGGACGTCCAGCCAGTCCTCCGGGATCCCGAATCCCTCGACCAGCGTCACGGCGTGCGGGCGCAGCTCCTGGCACAGCTCGTTCACCGCGCTCGTGACCCGCTTGGCCCGGCCTGGCGTCATGCGTCCGTGGCCGAGGAACCAGGCCAGGTCGGACTCGATCGTGGAGAGTGCGAACAGCGAGCAGAGTCGGTCGAGCAGCGCGCGCACGCCCGGATCGTCGACGGCGGCCACGGCATCCGTGAACGCCTCGAGCAGGATCAACTCGACGTGCACCCGCGCAAGCCGCAGCACGTGGTCCTGCGCGTCGTTGAACACCGCGAACGCATCCGCGCCCGGCTCGCCTGCCTTGCGGAGCCGCCGGGCCAGACCGTCGAGGACGTGCTTCTCCCGATCTTCGAACAGCGCCAGGTGCCACTCGCGGTCGCGCAGGTCGCCCTCCTCGTCGCGGCCCGGCGCAACCCGGCGCAGCCGGTCGAGCAGGTTCCGCGCGGAGGTCCGCTCGGCCACGGCCTCCCACACCTGGTCGGCGAAGAATCGCACCATGCCCAGCGCGTCCAGGTCGCCGAGCTGGTCGCGGTAGCCGGTCAGCAGTCCCTTGGCGACCAGCTGCAGCAGCACCCGGTTGTCGCCCTCGAACGTCGTGAACACGTCGGTGTCGGCGCGCAGCTGCGGTAGCCGGTTCTCGGTCAGGTATCCGGCGCCCCCGCAGGCTTCTCGGCAGGCCTGAATGGTCGACGACGCGTGCCAGGTGGCGATCGCCTTGAGCCCCGCTGCGCGGGCCTCCAGCTCCCGCTGGCGCCGTTCGGCCTCCTCCGCACTCTCCGCGACGCTCTGCCGCTCGCCGTCGTCGGCGGCGTCCTGCACGCCGGCCGGCGACGAGGCGGTCGCGAGGCCGTCGGCGGGCTGCAGTTCGTGCAGCGTGCTGACCAGCTGCTCCTGAGCGAAGCGCAGCGCGTAGGTCTTGGCCAGCGCGGGCAGCAGCGCACGCTGGTGGGCGAGGTAGTCGAGCAGCGCCACCTCGCGCTCGTGACCGGGAGCATCGAACTGACGCCGCACTTCGCCGTAGCGGACCGCGATCGCCAGCGCGGTCTGGGTGGCGCTCCCGGCCCCACCGGCGACGCTGACCCGGCCACGGACGAGCGTGCCGAGCATCGTGAAGAAGCGCCGGCCGGCGTTCTCGATCGGGCTGGAGTAGGTGCCGTCCTCGGCGACGTCGCCGTACCGGTTGAGCAAATTCTCCCGGGGGACCCGGACGCGGTCGAACCACAGCCGCCCGTTGTCCACGCCGGAGAGGCCGGCTTTGCCGCCGCAGTCACCGATCCGGACGCCGGGGCACGGGTTGCCGGCGTCGTCCCGGATGGGCACCAGGAACGCGTGCACGCCGTGCGACTCGGCCTCGGTGATCAGCTGCGCGAACACCACGGCGAGCCGGGCGTCCCTGGCGGCGCCGCCGATGTAGTCCTTGCGGGCGGACTCGTGCGGCGTCTCGACCACGAACTCCTGGGTCTCCGGGTCGTACGTGGCCGTCGTCCGCAGGTGCTGGACGTCCGAGCCGTGCCCGGTCTCGGTCATCGCGAAGCAGCCCGGCAGGTCGAGGCTCATCACCGCGGGGAGATACCGCTGGTGGTGCCGCTCGGTTCCCAGCGCCTGGATCGCGCCACCGAACAGCCCCCACTGGACGCCCGACTTCACCATCAGCGAGAGGTCGCCGTACCCGAGCATCTCGAACGAGGCGACCGAAGCACCGGTGTCGCCCTCACCGCCGTAGCGGGTCGGGAACCCCAGCCGGGAGTGCCCGACCTTCGCCAGCTGCTGGAGCTGTTCCCAGACGTGCTGGCGGTGCGCGTCACGGTCGAGGTCACCGGCGAGTCCGAAGTCGGGACGGCGCAGGGCCTGCCGCGCTTCCTCCCGAATCCGGGCCCACCGGCCGTCGAAAACGCGACGCAGCTCGCTGAGTTCCGGCTGCTCGACTGCGGTGTCGCTCATCCTGGGCTCCTCGTCTCGCCTCTATGTTACCGACGAGTACCCAGTGATGCGCTGCCCCCAACGTGACCTGCGGAACCTCGCCGCCGCACTTCCGCACGGCGGCGAGGTCGACGCCTGACGGTCAGTGCCCGGGCGGGAGGGTTCCGGCGATCTCGGCGGTGACGGCCTGGACGGACGCCGAGCCGAGTGCGTCGGACGCCTCGACCAGCTCCGCGCGCACCTCGTGCGGCTGGATCTTGCCGTCCCGGATCTCCTCCGCGAAGTGGCACGACACCCGGTGCCCCGGCGCCAGCTCGCGGAGCGCTGGACGCTCGGTGTCGCAGCGCGTCTCCTGCCGCCACGGACACCGCGTGTGGAACCGGCAGCCGCTCGGAGGATTCGCCGGCGACGGCAGATCACCGGAGAGCAGGATCCGCTGCCGACTGTCCTCGACCGTCGGATCCGGCACCGGCACCGCCGAGAGCAGCGTCCGCGTGTACGGGTGCAGCGGCTGCTCGTAGAGGTCCGTGCTGGACGCCTCCTCGACCAACCCACCGAGGTACATCACCCCGACCCGGTCGGAGGTGTGCCGCACCACCGCCAGGTCGTGCGCGATCAGCAGGTAGGTCAGGCCGTACCGCTCCTGCAGGTCCTCCAGCAGGTTGAGCACCTGGGCCTGAACGGAGACGTCGAGCGCGGAGACCGGCTCGTCGGCGACGATCAGGTCCGGCTTGAGGACGAGCGCGCGGGCGATACCGATGCGCTGGCGCTGGCCGCCGGAGAACTCGTGCGGGTACCTCCGGAGTGCGTTGCCCGGGAGACCCACGGCGTCCAGGATCTCGGTCAGCGTGCGGTGGCCGTCCTTACCCCACTGGCCGTGTGCTTTCAGCCCTTCCGACAGCGTCGACTCGACGTTCTGCCGGGGGTCGAGGCTGGACAGCGGGTCCTGGAACACCATCTGCATCCGACGACGCGCCTTCCGCAGCGCCTCGCCCTTGAGCTCGCGGAGGTCCTCGCCGTCGAAGCGCGCGCTACCGCCGGTCGGCTCGACCAGCCGGAGCAGCCCGCGGCCGAACGTCGTCTTGCCGCAGCCCGACTCCCCGACCAGCCCGTAGGTCTCGCCGCGACGGATGGTCAGCGAGACGCCGTCCACGGCGTGCACGTGCCCGATCGTGCGGTCGAAGAACACCCCGCGCTTGATCGGGAAGTGCACCTGCAGATCGGTGACCTCGACCAGGGTCTCCCCGATCGATGCCTCCCGCTTCGCGTCCGCGGCAGCCTGTGCAGCGACCGCCGCCGCGGCAGCGTCGGCCCCGTCGGCAGGCGCGGCGGTGGACTCCGCGGTCGGATCGGCCGGAACGGACTTCCCCGGCTCCGCCGCGTCCGTGCCGGACGACGTCGAATCGGTGGTCATCGAGATACCTCCTCGACGGCGGCCGGCGTCTCCACCGGGTTGAAGCAGCGCAGCAGCCGACGGCTCTCGGCGTCCGGCTCCAGGGCGGGTGTTTCCGCGGTGCACTGGTCGATCCGGTTGTCGCACCGCGGCGCGAACGCGCACCCTTCCGTCCACGGAATCGCGTCGGTGATCGAACCGCGGATCGGGGTGAGCGCCTGTCCCCGCGGAGCGTCCAGCCGCGGCACCGAACCCAGCAGCCCCGACGTGTAGGGGTGCCGCGGCTGGGCGAACAGCCGGTAGCGGTCGGTGTTCTCCACGACCTTGCCCGCGTAGAGCACGTTGACCGAGTCGCACAGGCCCGCGACCACGCCCAGGTCGTGCGTGATCAGGATCAGCGCACTGCCCACCTCGTCCACCAGGCGTTCCAGCAGAGCCAGGATCTGGGCCTGCACCGTGACGTCCAACGCGGTCGTCGGCTCGTCGGCGATCAGCAGACGCGGCCGGCAGGCGAGCGCGATCGCGATCAACGCACGCTGTCGCATGCCGCCGGAGAGGTGGTGCGGGTAGTCGTTCAGCCGCCGCTGCGGGTCGGGGATGCCGACCGCGGTGAGCAACTCGACGGCTTCGGCCTTCGCCGCGCCCTTGTGCATGCCGCGGTGCCGCTCCAGCACCTCGGTGACCTGCTTGCCGATCGGGATGACCGGGTTGAGCGAGCTCAGCGGGTCCTGGAAGACCATGCCGATGTCGCGTCCGCGGCGGTCCCGCATCTGGCTGTTCGGGAGCGTGAGCAGGTCGACGCCTTCGAACAGCGCCGAGCCGCCGACCTCGACGCCCCGCTTGGGCAGCAGGCCCATGATCGCCAGCGACGTGACCGACTTGCCGCAGCCGGACTCGCCGACGAGACCGACGGTCTGTCCCGGCTCGACACTGAAACTGACACCGTCCACGGCCCGCACCGGCTTCTCACCGCGGCGGTTGAACGTGACGGTCAGGTCCTTGACCTCGAGGAGAGCCATGGAGTTACCGCCGGTTCTTGGGGTCGAGAGCCTCGCGCAGCGACTCACCGAACAGGGTGAAGCCGAGCGCGACAACGATGATGCAGAGCGCCGGCCAGACCGCTAGCGACGGCTGGATGTCGAAGTACACCTGCGCGTCGCCGAGCATCGCGCCCCACTCCGCTCGGTTCGGGTCGGCGTCGCCGAGGCCGAGGAACGAGAGCGCTGCTGCGTCGATGATCGAGGTGGCGAGCGTCAGCGTGGCCTGGACGATCACCGCGGACAGCGAGTTGGGCAGCATGTGCCGGAGCACGATCGAACGCTCGTGGACGCCGAGCGCCCGGGCGGCGAGCACGTGATCGGCATGTCGTTGGGCCAGCATCGCTCCGCGAAGTAGTCGGGCGAAGATCGGTACCGACACGATCGCCACGGCGGCGATCACCGTCCACTGGTTCGCGGACTGGAAGAGCGCCGCGATCGAGATCGCCAGCAGCAGGCTCGGCACCGACAGCAGGATGTCGACGAAGCGCATCAGCAGCGCGTCGACCCAGCCGCCGAACGCTCCGGCGATGCCACCGATCAGCATGCCGATGATCAGACCGGCCATCGTCGCGAGGACGCCGACCAGCAGCGACTGCCGGGCCCCCACGATCAGCCGGCTGAGCACGTCGCGGCCGTTCTGGTCGGCACCGAGCGGGAAGCCGGGCCGCGGGGGCAGCGGCGAGTTCTGCCGCACCTCGTCGATCAGGTAGCGGTAGTACGGGTCCTTCGGCGCCAGCAGCGGTGCGAAGATCGCGACCAAGACGAAGAGCAGCACGATCACCGCGCCGAGGATCGCAACCGGGTTCCGGGAGAGCCGGCGGAACGCGGACCGGGTGAGGCTGGTGCCGCGCGCGGAGCTGTCGGCGAGCTCGTCGATGCGGTCGCGCTTGCGGTGCAGAAGACTCGTCATCGGACCCTCACCCGCGGGTCGATCAGGGCGTAGGACAGGTCGACGATCAGGTTGACCAGGACGTACGTCATCGCGGCGACGAGAATCAGCGCCTGTAGCCGTGGATAGTCGCGTTTCTCGATGCCTTCGGCCAACAGCGACCCGATGCCGCCCCAGACGAACACCTTCTCGGTGAGCACGGCGCCCGCGAGCAGCAGGCCGGCCTGCAGACCGATCGTGGTGGACACCGGCAGCAGCCCGTTGCGCAGCACGTGCCGGTTGCGGATCGTGCGAGCCCGCAGGCCCTTGGCCTCCGCGGTGCGCACGTAGTCCTCGTTCAGGACGTCCAGCACGGACGCTCGGGTGATCCGGACGATGACCGCCAGCGGGATCGTGCCGAGCGTGATCGCCGGGAGGATCAGGTGCCGGAGGGAGTCCCAGACGACGTCCCACTCGCGGGTCAGGATGCCGTCGAGCACCAGGAACCCGGTGATCCTCGTCTGGTCGAGGCCTACGGTGACGCGCCCGGAGGGCGGTAGCCAGCCCAGGTCGACCGCGAACCACTGCTTGAGCACGTAGCCGAGGAAGAACACCGGCACGGCGACGCCGACCAGCGTCGCGATCACCGTGGCGTTGTCGAAGAAGCCGCCCCGGCGCTTGGCCGAGAGGTAGCCGAGCGGAATGCCCAGCACGATCGCGAACAGCAGGGCGGCGAAGGCCAGCTCGATCGTGGCCGGAAGAGCGTCGGCGAGTTCGTCGGCGACCGGCCGTGAGCTGGCGAGCGATGCGCCGAAGTCACCGGTGAAGACCCGGCCGATGAACTTGCCGTACTGCACCCAGATGGGATCGTCCAGGCCGAGGGTCTGGTTGAGCGCAGCGATCTTCTCCGGGGTGGCCTTGTCGCCGAGCAATGCTGACGCCGGGCCGCCCGGCAGCGAGCGCAGCCAGGCGTAGAGCAGGAATGACAGCACGAACAGCGTCGGGATCACGCCGATGAGCCGGCGCACGACGTACCGAAGCATTGACGTCCTCACGGGATTGCGCGAACGCGGCGCGCAAATGGAAGCGCCCCCCGGGCCGGGCTGGAATCAGCCCGCCCGACCCGGGGGACGGTGGAACTCAGCTCTTCGAGACCGGAGCGAACCTCTCGTCGGTCAGCGGGCTGGCGACCAGACCGTCGATGTTCCCGGCGGTCGCGATGGCCGGCGGCGAGTGCGAGATCGGCACGGCAGGCAGGTACTTGCCGACCAGATCGCGGTTCACCTGCTCGTAGAGCGCCTTGCGCTTGTCGGCGTCCGGCTCGGCGTCGGCGGCCGCGATCTGAGCGAACGCCGCCTTGTCGGTGAAGCCGAACTCGGCCTTCTCCCGGCCGAAGAACGTGCCGACGAAGTTGTAGGCGTCGTTGAAGTCACCGGTCCAGCCCAGCAGGTGCAGGTCGTGCTTACCGGCCTGCTGGACGTCGTCCTTGTATCCACCGTTCCACGGACGAGCGACCGGCTCGACCTTGATCCCGACGGCGGTCAGGTCGGCGGCGATCGAGGTGTAGATCGCCTTGGGGTCCGGCATGTACGGCCGGCTGACCTCGGTCGGGTAGTAGAACTTCAGCGTCAGGTTGCTGGCGCCGGCCGCGGCGAGCAGCTGCTTGGCCTTGTTCGGGTCGTAGGCGTACCCGGTCGCGTCGTCCGCGTAGCCGTCCAGCGTCTTGGGCATGAAGTTCTTGGCCACCTCGGCGCCCTCGGGCAGCTTGGTCTTCACCAGCTGCTCGCGGTTGATCGCGTGGGCGATGGCCTGGCGAACCCGCAGGTCCTTCAGCTTCGGGTTCTTCTCGTTCATGCCCATGTACAGGACGTTGAAGGCCGGGCGGACCTCGACCTTCATGCCCTTGCTCTCCAGGCCCTTCCAGTCCTGGGCGGCCGGGTAGTCGATGATGTCGACCGCGCCGGACTCGAGCTCCTGCTTACGCGCGGGCTCCGACTCGATGGTGCGGATGACCAGCTTCGCGACCTTGGCCTTCTCGCCCCAGTAGTCCTCGTTCCGGACCAGCGTCGTGGTGCCGTTGCTGGCGTCGTACGACTGGAACTTGAACGGGCCGGTACCGGTCGGGTTCTTGGTCGCGTAGTCGGAGTACGTGAAGCTGTCACCGGACTGGGAGACCGTGTCCGCGTTGAACTTCTTCAGCGCCGCCGGGCTGGAGATCGAGAGCGCGGTCAGCGTGAACGCGGCCGGGAGTGCGCCGCGGAACTTGTTCAGCGAGAGCACCGCGGTCGTCGGGTTGGTCGCCTCGCAACCCGCGTAGAGCGGGTCGCCGCCGGCCTCGGTCTCGTTCTTCGCGAAACCGCCGAAGACGTCGGCGTAGTAGATCATCTGGCTCTGGGCGGCCGGCGTCTTCATGTTGAACCAGCGGTCGGTGTTGAAGCAGACCGCTTCGGCGTTGAAGTCCGTACCGTCGTGGAACTTCACGCCTTCCCGGAGGGTGAACGTGATCTTCTTGCCGTCCGGGCTGACCTCCCACTTGGTCGCCAGCGCCGGCTCCAGCTCGGCGGTGCCCGCCTTGTTCTGGATCAGCGTCTCGTACATCTGGCGGATCGGCCGGTAGCTCTCACCGTCGTCGTTGAAGATCGGGTCGAAGTTCTTCGGCTTCCCAGACCCCGCGATGGTCAGGGTGGCGTTACTGTCGCCGTCCCCGCCTTCACCACGCTCGCTGTCCGCACACGCCGCCAGCGAAACCGCTATGCCCACGCTCATAGCGGCGGCGAGTGCCCGTCGGACTCGGTACACGTAACCCCCAGGCAGAGTTCCATGGACGGGAGTTGGCGGCCGGGGTCGGCCGGTCCACCCTCTACATCCTTTGACGTGCGGGGACGCTACCGCCGAAAGTGGCCAGGCAGGCCCTTCGTGCCTGCCTCGTAATGTCACGTATTGGCAACGCGGGACCTTTTCAGCGGCGCGTCAACCGTAATTACGCAGGTGGGAAATCCACCGGAAACGGGACCCAGGCCGCGAGCCGGTTCTCATCCGTCGCAGCGGTAACGACTCGGTACGCGGTGCGAGGACGTCAGATATCTAGGGAGCGGCGGCCGGAGAAGGCTCGGCCGAGCGTGACCTCGTCGGCGTACTCCAGGTCGCCGCCGACCGGCAGCCCGCTCGCCAGCCGCGTGACCCGCAGTCCCATCGGCTTCACCAGCAGCGCGAGGTACGTCGCCGTCGCTTCGCCCTCGGTGTTCGGGTCGGTGGCCAGGATCAGCTCCTTGATCAGGCCGGACTGCAGCCGGGTCATCAGCTCGCGGATCCGCAGCTGGTCCGGCCCCACGCCCTCGAGCGGATTGATCGCCCCGCCGAGCACGTGGTACTTGCCCCGGAACTCCCGGGTGCGCTCGACCGCGACGACGTCCTTGGGCTCCTCGACCACGCAAATCACGTCGTCACCCCGGCGGGCGTCCCGGCAGACCCGGCACTCGTCGGACTCGGCGATGTTGAAGCAGATCCGGCAGAACCGGACCTCGACCTTCACCCTCCCGAGCACGTCGGCGAGCCGCTTCACGTCCGCCGGGTCGGCGTTGAGGATGTGGAACGCGATCCTCTGGGCGCTCTTCGGGCCGACGCCGGGCAGCCGGCCCAGCTCGTCGATCAGATCCTGAACGGCGCCTTCGTACACGGACTCCTACATCCCTAGGCCGGGTAGACCGGGCAACCCGCCCGCCAGCGGCCCCATCGTGTCGGCGGCGGCTTGCTGCGCCTCGGCGTTGGCGGCGCGCACGGCCGCGACGATCAGGTCGGCGAGCGTCTCGGTGTCTTCCGGGTCGACCGCCGCGGGCTGGATCGTCAGGCCGGTCAGCTCGCCGGTACCGGACACCGTCGCGGTCACCAGTCCGCCGCCGGCGGCGCCGGTGAACTCGCTCTCGGCCAGCTGGGCCTGAGCTTCCATGAGGTGCTGCTGCATCTGCTGCGCCTGGGCGAGAATCGCCTGCATGTCGAGCTGACCACCGGGTTGCACGACGAACTCCCCCTTCGGCGGACGAATGGCAGGAACCCAGCCTACTGTCCGCGCGCCGCGTCGGCGCACGGGCGGCGCGGCGTCAGTCGATCTGGCGCGCGCCGAGGTGTTGTTCGAGCAGGGCGATTGCGTCCGCCTCGGAGTCGGTGGCCTTCGCGGTCGACGCCTCGTCCTCGTCGTCCAGCGGTTCGTCGCCCGGGTCGAACCCGTCGTACATCGGATCGGTCGGCTCGGGCGGCAGCGGGACGTCGTCGTCCTCGACCATGGCCGGAGCACCGCTCGACCGGTGGCCGTTCGACTGCGACGACCCGGCAGACGCTGCGCCGTAGCCGGAAGCGGCAGGTCCGGCCGGGGCCGGGCTCACCGGGGCGGTGCTGACCGGAGCCGCCGCCGCGGCGCTGTTCTGCGCCGGACTCGTCGGCGCGGTGGAAGGCGCGGGAACCGGCGGGGAAGCCTGGCCGCCCAGCGGAGCGATCGTCGGCCAGTCACCACCGCCCCCGGACGCCGCGGCGGACACCGACGCGGCGGTCGGCATGGGCGGGATCGGAGCCGGTGCCGACGGCGGTGCCGGCCCGCGCCGCCCGCTCCCGCCGCGTCCACCGCCCGGGCCGCCATCCGCCTCGGCGCGGATCTTCCACCGGACGCCGAGCACGGTCTGCAGCACTTCTTGGATCACCGAGACGCACTTGTCGTCGGAGAGTCGACGCACCTCACCCTGGTGCTTGACGGAGAGCACGAGCTCGTCGCCGCGCACCTCACGGGGGGTGGCGTTCTGCACCAGCGCCCACACCATCCGGCTGCGCTGCTTGGTCTGGTCGACGATCTGCGGCCACACCTGGCGCACCGCAGCGGCGTCCATGCCACCGGCCGCCACCGGGGCGGGGCTCGCCGGGGCGGCTGCCGGTACGGGCGCCGGTCGGGACACCGGGGCCGGCGTCTGCACGGGGACCACCGGGGGCGGCGGTGTGCTCTCCGCAACGGCCGGACGCGACGGCGTGCTCTCTGCGGCCGCCGGCCGCGGCGCGGTGCTCTCCGCGGGTGCGGTGCCTTCCGCGGCCGCCGGGCGGGGCGGGGGCTTTTCCGCGGCCGCCGGGCGGGGCGGGGGCTTTTCCGCGGCCGCCGGGCGGGGCGGCGTCACCGGCGGTGGCGTCGGGCGGGGTGGCTCGGCGACCGGAGCCGCCTGCTCCGGCGCGCGGGCCTGCGGTGCCGACTCGCCGGACGTCCGACCCTGCGGCGGAACCGGGGTCGGCACGGGAGCAGGCATCCCACCCTCGCCCGCGATCGCGAGACGTCGTTCCAGGCGCTCCAGCCGCTGCAGCAGCGCGGCCTGGCTGTCGTCGGCCGCGGGCAGCAGCATCCGCGCGCAGACCAGTTCGAGCAGCAGCCGGGGCGACGTCGTCCCGCGCATCTCCACCAGGCCGTTGTGCACCACGTCGGCCATCCGGGACGCGGTTGCGACGCCGAGCTGGTTGGCGACGAGCGTCATCCGCTCCAGCTGGTCGGCGGGCGCGTCGACCAGCCCTTTACCGGCCGCATCCGGCACGGTGGCCAGGATGACCAGGTCACGGAGCCGCTCGAGCAGGTCGGACGCGAACCGGCGGGGGTCGTGCCCCGCGTCCACGACCCGGTCGACGACGCCGTAGAGCGCGGCACCGTCGTCGGCGGCGAGCGCCGAACAAGCCTCGTCGAGCAAGCCCGCGTCGGTGACGCCGAGCAGCGCCACCGCGTGCTGGTACGTGACGCCGCCCTCGCCGGCACCGGCCAGGAGCTGGTCGAGGATCGAGAGGGAGTCACGCGCCGATCCGCCACCGGCCCGGACGACGAGCGGCAGGACGCTCTTCTCGATCGTCACGTCCTCGTCGGTGCAGATCCGGTCGAGCAGGCCGACCATCGTGCTCGGCGGGATCAACCGGAACGGGTAGTGGTGGGTGCGCGACCGAATCGTCTGCAGCACCTTGTCCGGCTCGGTGGTCGCGAACACGAACTTGACGAAGTCCGGCGGCTCCTCGACCAGCTTCAGCAGCGCGTTGAAGCCCTGCGACGAGACCATGTGCGCCTCGTCGATGACGTACACCTTGAAGCGGCTGTTGACCGGCGCGAAGAAGGCTCGCTCCCGCAGGTCGCGGGCGTCGTCCACACCGCCGTGGCTGGCCGCGTCGATCTCGACGACGTCGAGCGAGCCCGGGCCGTCCGGCGCCAGCGCCACACAGGAGCCGCAGACCCCGCAGGGGTCGGGCGTCGGACCGTTCACGCAGTTCAGCGACCGGGCGAGGATCCGAGCACTGGAGGTCTTGCCGCAACCGCGCGGGCCGGAGAACAGGTAGGCGTGGTTGAGCTTGCCGTTCTTCAGCGCCTGGATGAGCGGTGCGGTGACGTGTTCCTGACCGATGACCTCGGCGAACGTACGAGGCCGGTACTTCCGGTAAAGAGCGCGGTTGGCCACGCCGGCAAGCCTCCCACGCTCATCCGCCAGCAGCACCCCTGAGGCGCGGGGTTCGGGCAAAAGAAGGACCCCCCGTGCACCCGCCAGAGCCCGCTTATCCTTGCTGCCTTCCGGCCCTGGGGAGGTTCACAGGTTACGCGCCGCACGAGGGGCTGGGATCAAGTCTACCCGGAGCCGGCCGGGAACTCGGGGCGGGGCCTCACCGCAGGACGGTCTTGAACGCCGACGCGAACGCATAGTCGGACTGCTCCACACCGCTGCAGGTGGGGACCGGCTGCTCGGTCACGTCCGCTCCGCACTGCGTGTCCCGCCCGACCGACCAGTAGCTGAGCATGCCGACGCCGTTCGTGGTGACGAAGTCCGCGATGGTCTCCGCGTTCTCCAGCGAGAACGTCTCGGCGGTGACGTCGTTCACGCCGATCATCGGCGTGATCCCGACCATGCCCCAGGCCTCGGCGGCCTCCACGCCCTGGATGCTCTGGATCTGGGCGTGCAGGCCGGTCGCGGCCGCTGTGGCCGCCGCACCCATGTCCTGGGACGCGATGTCGCCGCCGAAGTTCATCGTCATCAGGTTGATCCGGTCGATCGCGACGCCGGCGTCGACGGCCGCCACCCACGGCGCCGTGCTGGCGGCCCCCGCCGCCTTGTCGGCCGCGGTCGGTGGAGCAGCCGCGAGCGTGAACGACACCTTCAGGTCGGCGTACTTCTCCTGGAGCGCGGCGATCGCCTGGGCGCGGGCGGTGTTGGCGGTGGCGTTGACCACCCGCTCCTCGCCCTCCACGTCGAAGTCCAGGTAGCGGACGCCGAGGTCGATCAGCTTCTGCAGCTGTTCCTGGGTGGCCTCAGCGGTCTGGCAGGCCTCGGCGACCTCACCACCGGCGGCGCCGCCGCTGGAGACGATCACCTCGATGCCCTTGTCAGTGGCTGCGGTGATCTCGTTCTTGTACGTGTCGAGGGCGGTGGTGCCGTCCCAGGTCAGCGAGCAGGTGTCGCCCTTGGTGATCGCGAAGGCCAGGTGCAGGGCGTTCGCGCCGGTCTTCTCCGCGATCTGGGTGAGCGTGGGACGGTCCGCCAGCGTCATGTACACGTAGGGGGCGTAGACCGTGGACAGTTCGGTGTTCGCGGTGCTGGACTCGGCGACGCCCTCGTCACTGCCGCGGTTCTGCAGGACGAGAACAGTGGCGGCCGCCGCGATGGCCGCGACCACCGCGACACCTACCAGCACCCACCGGCCCGGTCCGCTCTGCCGCCTTCTCTGGCCCCTCGCCACGGATCCTCCTGCACCTGCCGGGTCGTGCCCGGACCACCACCCCGCCCCACTGGCGCCATCGTGTCATCGAGTCAGCACGGACGGAGACCGGGGGTCGGCGTCGCGACCGGCTTGAACTGCGCCAGCAGGAGTGTCGGATGCGATGGTGGCGCGCCCGGGCAAGCGCGGTCACGGAATGGGCTGTGCGGCACCCGTGCGCCGCTCGACGGTGACCGGCGTACGAGCGAGGCTCGCGCGTCCGGTAACCTGTTCGGCGGAGGATTCGCCTAGAGGCCTAGGGCGCACGCTTGGAAAGCGTGTTGGGGGCAACCCCTCACGAGTTCGAATCTCGTATCCTCCGCCAGCCTGGTTGGCCAGGCAAAACGAAGGCCCGGACCCACGGATGGGTACCGGGCCTTCGTCGTCTCTACAGGGCCTGTGGTCTCAGTTGTGGTCTCAGTTGGCTTTCTCGGCCACCTCGTCGGCCTGCCAGATCAGGCCCCGACCTGCTGGCGATGTCGTGCCGGACCTTGGCCGTGAGGTGCTGGTCGCGGGCCGCCATCGGCACCCCATGAGGCCCATCACGGCCCGGTCGGGATCCCCGAGCAGGAGCAGCACCGCGCCGCGATCTGAAGAACCAGCCCCATCCACCCAGCCTGGGCAAACCAGCCCTCAACTCCAAGACTTCGCCAACTCCCGCTTGGACTTGGCGAACCCCCAGGCGAAGGATCGGCCTGGTCTCAGTTGTGGTCTCGTTCGGCGGCCTCCGTGCACCCCTGCTCGACCAGCACCGCGGACAATGCCGAACGCAGCGAACAGCCAAGCGCCGGGTTGGAAAGCGTGTTGGGGGCAACCCCTCACGAGTTCGAATCTCGTATCCTCCGCCAGCCTGGCTAACCAGGTAAACGAAGACCCGGTCCACGGATGACCGGGCCTACGTCGTTCAGCTCGTGCCCTACGGGATCGGCGGGCTCAGCGCGGCCAGGCCGTGTCGGGAGAGCTCGGCGTGCACCTTCGCGGTCGGACCCAGCAGGATGCCGGACTTGAGGACGAGTAGCCGCCGACTAGCACTAGCTCCACCCCGGGACGGGAGCTACGCGTAGTGACCTTCGTTCGGCCCGCTGATGTGCTTCGAGCATGTCTCGGAACTCACGCGGCCTCTGGTCGTTCCTCCTGCTGACGTTCGGCTTCTTCTGGGGTTACATCCTCCTCGCGATCCAGCTCGACCTATCGCTGGACAACCCGCTCTACCAGTTGCCGATGGGATTCACCCCCGCCATCGCGGCCGTGATCGTCCGCGGGTGGATCACGCGCGAGGGCTTCGCCGACGCCGGGCTGGGGCCCCGCTTCCGGGCCGCGTGGCGGTGGTATCTGCTGGCCTGGGTCACTCCGATCGGGGTGCTCGCGAGCCTCGTCGTGCTCGCGACGGTGTTCACCGACTACCGGCCGACCGGGCTCCTCGACGTGCTGCCGCTCGTCTTCGTCGCGTTGATCGTGCCGCCGATCTTCTGGGGTGAGGAGTTCGGCTGGCGCAGCTACCTGCAGCAGCGGTTGTCCGAGCGGCCCGCGGTGGCGATCCTCGGCACCGGGGCGATCTGGGCGGTCTGGCACTGGCCGCTCGCGTTCTCCGGCTACATCGAGTACGACAACCTCGCCGTCGGGCTCGGCTCCTGGTCGCTGCACACGATCTCGATGGGGATCGTGCTGGCGTGGCTGTTCGTGAAGTCGGGCAGTGTCTGGGTGACGTCGCTGGCGCACGGCTGCTCCAACATGGTCACCGGGGTGGGCGGCGAGATGCTGCTCGGTGAGAACGGGGGCCTGAGTCAGGTCACCCGGGACGTGATCGGGGTGATCCCGCTGCTGGTGCTCGCCGGGGTCGTCGTGGCGATCGGCGGGTTGCGGCGCGCTCGGCTGCACGAGGCTCCGGCGGCCGGCCCCGCGCCCCTCAGCCGTGCGGCGCTGACGTAATGGTGCAGCGCCGCCCGGCGAGGAAGGCTCGCCTCGGGGCCGTGGCCCGCAACTACTCAGCTGAGCGCCGCGCACACGTCGGTGGAGCGGCCATTGAGTTGGTAACTCGTCGTCAGCCCGGACGCAGCCACCGAGAAGCGCACGCGGCCGGTGGTATAGGCGAGCTGCGGCACTCCCGAATAGCTGTTCGCGACGGTCGTGGAGAGCAGATTCGCTCCGGTGAGGTCCCCCTCGAAGGCACCGTCCGGGTGAGTCGTCGTCGTTCCCGGACCACTGATGTTGTATCGCAGCGTCTTACCGGTCGACACGTTCGTTACCGTCGCCGTCGCATTTCCGGTCGCTTTGGTCACCTTCGTGCCGTCAGGTTCGGTGGTCTCGCGAACCCGCTGACGACTCGTGAAATCGATGCGCACGTCGAACGGGCAATAGCCGTTGGCGCCCGCGCTGGTGGTACCGGGCAACACGAATGTTCCGCTGGTCGTGGGTGGCCGATCGGCCTCGGCTGGTCCCGCGACGCCCACCAACCCGATGGATATGGCCCCAATCGCAATGATCTTCTTCATTACCCGCCTCCTCAAGATGACCCCTAATAAGGAGGAAGCGTACAAAAGTAGCAATCTAGACATGCCCGGATTTAGCAATCCCGCACTAGTAATCGCATTCACGGACGTGTTTCACCGCGATGGGAACTCCCGTGCGAGAACTGCGACGTTGTGCGCTATTGCGAGTTCTTACCCGCAAGGGAGAGGCACGCGCTCACTCCGCGCCGCGACTCAGCGGGAGCGCCAACGGACCGCGGTGGGGGGCGCGGCCCGTTGGCCCCCTTCAGAGTGCGGTGTTCACGTTTCGGCGCGGTTCGTCGGGCGCACTCACCCAGTGTTCGCACCGGGACGGGGAACGGCTCAGACGTCTGCTACCGGGCTGCACCTCGGCTGAACCGGGCACGACACCTCGCCCGCCGTTAAGTGTGATGCAGACGACGACGGACACGAGCCAGCGGAGGCCACCATGTACGGCAACTCGATCGACAGCGCTTACGACGTCGACCGCTACCTGGAGCTCGCCGCTCGGATCGAGTGGGAAGAGCAGGGTTCGCTCGAGCGTCCGCTTCCGCTCGAGACCGCCGGCTCGTTCGCCGCCGCCGAACCGCTGCGCGGCTGACCGCAGTCGCTCAGCGCGGTGTCCAGGCTCCTGGCGCCGCGACCATCTCGCTGACGTGCGCGGGGAAGTTGCCGGACAGCACGTCCGCCAACGTCACCTCGTCGAGGACGTTGCGGACCGCAGCCCGCACCGCCACCCACACGGTCCGCAGGTTCTGGGCAGCACCGGCGTAGACCGCCGCCTCCGGACGCTCACCTCGGACGCCGGCCAACGGTCCGTCGACGACACGCAGTACTTCCCCGATGGCGATGGAGTCGGCCGGCCGCGCCAACCGGTACCCGCCCTCGGCGCCGCGCTGGCTCCGCACCAGCCCACCGCGGCGTAGGTCGGAGAGGATCGCCTCGAGGAACTTCCGCGGCAGCCCCTGTTCGTCCGCGAGCGCCTGGGCAGTGGAGGTCGTGGGGTCGTTCGCTGCGAGCGCCAGGAGCGCTCGCACCGCGTATTCCGCCCGAGCCGATATCTGCACGCTTCTATAATGCCGGTCCAACGCACCCAGGTCACACTCACCCCCGACCGAATGCATCGGAATTGCCGGAACGATCGGGTTGACTGCCCCCGATCGACCGGCGCGTCAGGCTTCGTGGTCGGCGGCCAGGCCCCAGCGACGCCGCAGCGAGTTGTTGGCCCACCCGAACACCGCGTCGGCCAGGATGCCGATCACCAGAATGACGAGCATGACGCCCAGCATCTGGTCGTACTCGGAGAGTTCGCGGGTGAAGATCAGCAGCCCACCCAGGGAACCGGACTCGCCCATCGTCACGATGAGTTCGCCGGCCATTAGGCTGCGCCAGGAGAACGCCCAGCCCTGCTTGAGCCCGGCGAGGATCGCCGGTAGCGACGCCGGACCGATGACCGTCCGGTAGAGGCCCAGACCGCTGGCGCCCATGTTGCGCCCCGCCCGCACGAGCAGCGGGGGAACGAAGTCGACGCCGGCCAGCACGCCGTTCGCGACCGAGGGCGCGGCCCCGAGGACGATCACGAAGAAGATCGCCGACTCGCCGCCCTGGAACAGCACGACCGCGAGCGGGAACCAGGCGATCGACGGCATCGTCTGCAGACCGGTGATCAGCGAACCCACCGCGGCACGCAGCACGGCGAACCGGGCTACCGCGAAGCCGATCACCAGTCCGATCGCCACCGCGACCGCGAACCCGATGATCGCCCGACGCATGGTCGTGCCCACCGCACTCCAGAAAGAGCCGGTGGTCAACATCTCCCACAGGCTCGGAATGACCTCGCTGGGCGGCGCCAAGATGGTGCGCGACCGCCAGCCGGTCTCCACCACGATCTGCCAGACCGCGATCGAGATGACGATCGCGAGCACCTTCGGCCACGTGCTCCGCCAGAGCCTGCGCCCGAGATCGCGCCGCTCCGGCGCCAACTCCAGCGCGTCGAGCCCGGCCAGCTCCCGCTCGGTTTTCCAGTCAGGGCTGCCGTTGGCTTTCCAGCCGGCGTCCGCGGTGCTGACCGCCCCGTCGCCGCCGCCCTCCGTCGATACGTCAGCTGACATGGCGCCGCACCTCTTCCTTCAGCCGCTCGGTCACCCGGCCGGCGAGCGCGGCGACGTCGGGGGATTCCAACCGCCGCGGCCGAGGCTGGTCGACGTGGAACTCCTCGATCACCCGGCCGGGCCGGCTGGCGAGCAGGACGATCCGGTCGCCGAGCCGGACGGCTTCGCGGACGTTGTGCGTCACGAACAGGACGGTGAGGTTCCGTTCGGACCACACGCGCTCCAGCTCGTCGTGCAACGCGTCGCGTGTCATCGCGTCCAGGGCGGCGAACGGTTCGTCCATCAGCAGGACGGAGGCGTCCTGCGCGAGCGTCCGCGCCAGCGCGACACGCTGGCGCATACCGCCGGACAGTTCGTGCGGACGCTTGTCGACGACGTCCGTGAGCCGGACCGTGTGCAGGAGTTCGCGCGCACGCTCCCGCCGTTCGGCCTTCGCCACGCCGCGCAGCTTCAGCGGCACCTCGACGTTCTGGCCGACCTTGAGCCAGGGGAAGAGCGCGGGCTCCTGGAACATGAACGCAGCTCGGCCGCCCGCCACGTCGATCGACCCCGCGGTCGCCGCGTCGAGCCCGGCGACCAGGTTGAGCAGCGTGCTCTTGCCGCAGCCCGACGCCCCGACGAGGCAGACGAACTCGCCCGGCCGCACGGTCAGGTCGACACCGTCGAGCGCGACCGTGCCACCCGGGTAGCGCTTGGAGACGCCCTGGAGGCTGACGGCAGTGGCGGTACCGGCTGCGACTGTCATGGCTGGGCCACCGCGGTTTCTCCCTTCGCCTTCAACACCTCGTTGAGCGGCTTGAGGTCGTAGAGCCCGTTCAGGTCGACCTTGTCCAGCAGCCCGATCTCCTCGGCGTGCTTGGCGCCCGCGGTGAGCGAGGTCGCGATCGGGTCGTTGAGGAACTCGAGCTTCGGCCACGCCTTCGTGATGATGTCCAGCTTGAGTGGCTTGCCGGTCAGCTTGCCGATCTGCTCGGAGACCGCCTTCTGCGCCGACGCCGGGTCGCTCGTGATCGAGTCGTTCGCCGCGACGTGTCCCTCGAGCAGGGACTTGACCGTCTTCG
Organism: Cryptosporangium minutisporangium; assembly: GCF_039536245.1. NCBI lineage: Bacteria > Bacillati > Actinomycetota > Actinomycetes > Cryptosporangiales > Cryptosporangiaceae > Cryptosporangium > Cryptosporangium minutisporangium. Next base: position 505,873 of record NZ_BAAAYN010000017.1, read on the forward strand.
GGTACTTCTCGAGGAACTCGGTGCGGACGATCAGGTTCGTGATGACGAATCGCTTGTTCGGCCAGAGATCCCGCTCGTCGACGAGGACCTCAGCGCCGGCGGCGACCAGGCGGCTCACCCACGGCTCGGGGACCCAGGCGCCATCGAGCTGGCCGGCGATGAACTTCTCCAGGATCTGGGCGTTCTCCTGCGGCTGGATCTTGACGTCGCCGCCGCCCTCCTTGGTGGCGGTGAGGCCCTGCTCCTTGAGCCAGTAGCGCAGCGCGACGTCCTGGGTGTTGCCGAGCTGCGGCGTACCGATCCGCTTGCCCTTGAGCGTGTCCTTGGTGATGCCCTTCTTCACCACGAACGCGACGCCGCCGGACGCCGACCCGGCGATGACCCGGATGATCTCGCCCTTGCTCTTGACGAAGGCGTTCACCGTCGGGTTCGGACCGATGTAGGTGGCGTCGAGACCCTCGGCAAAGATCTGCTCGACGGCGGCGGGACCCGCGTTGAAGTGCTGGGTCTCCAGTTTCGTCTGGCTACCGAGAGCCTTCGTGAACAGCCCACCGTTGATGCCGACGAGCGCCGTGGCATGGGTCAGGTTCGGGAAGTAGCCGAGCCGAAGCGTGCTCGCGACGCCGTCGGTTCCGCTGTCCTCCTCGTCGCCCCCACACGCCGCGAGCGCACCCAGCAGGCCGAGCGAGGCGGAGCCTGCCAACAGTTGGCGGCGCGTGATCACGGGCGTCTCCTCGTAAAGTTCGTCTGTACGGTCAATCCCAGCTGCTCGATAGAGATTGCAGGCCCGATCGGCAAAGCGTCAAGGTCGTGCCGCGTGGCGGTTGTCTCTCGTCTAAGCTCTGTCCGTTCGGCCGACTTCGAGGACCCCCGTTCGCTACATGCACGACTGAGAGCCGGGGCGCGTGGGAAAGTAGAGACGTGGCTCGGTCGGCACCGCTCGTCGCATCCCGGCAGTCGTCGATGTTGCTGGTGCAGCAGTTCCTCACCACCTACCTCGGCTCGTGGCTGCGGACCGCGACCAAAGGCCGGGTGACGAACCCCCCGGTAGTGATCACCGCACCAGCGGGGACCTTCGCGTCCGCCGTCCGGGACGTCTCCGTTGAGGGTGCTGAAGCGAAGGTTGTCCACTTCGACGAGAACCCCGCCGCATTACGGCCACTCACCGCGGCCGGAGCGGACGCGCGACGCGGCACCGTCGTCGATGCGCTGCCCGAACTGCTCGTCGAGGCGGAGCAGGCGGCCCTTCTGCTGATTCTCGACGTCGCCTCGGGGAGCCTTCCGCTCGCCGACCTGACCACTCTGCTCACCGGGCCTCGGGCCGGTCGCTGGCCGAGCAGCGACGTCATCGCGTTCATCCGGGCGGACTCGATCCGACGCACCGCCGCCAAGCTGATCGGTGAACGCCGGTCGGAGGCCGCGCTGGAGAAGCTCGACCACGCGGTCGGAGCGGAGTGGCGCACCGAGTACCACTCCGGTGGCGCCGGTGCGGTGGTCCGGGGTTACCTGCGGCGGCTGGAGGCGGCGCTGCCGGGGCGGGCATGGCCGGCGGCGGTGCGGGTCAACCCGAACGACGAGCCGGTGTTCTGGCTGATCCTGATCACCCGACAATCACACGGAGCGTGGGCGTTCGCCGACGCCGTGGCCCGGGCGCGGCGCGGCTGGCGCCGGACGTTACGCCAGGCCGGCGCCGAGAAGACGCCGCAGGCACAGCTCGCCGTCGAAGGCCTGCAGAGCGCCGAACGGCTCGCGGTCGGCGCGGAGCGTCACGAGGAGCGGGCGGTCGTCGAGAGCCTGAAGCGCAACCTGCTGGAGACCCGACGCCGGGTCGGCGAGTTCCGCATCTCCGACCGCCCCCGCGAGGTCCTGGACGGGCTGTTCGGCACGGCCGACACCGCGCAGATCCGGGCCGCGGTGCGCGAACTGCACGCCGCGGGCAAGACCCTGTCGACCGGAGTCGGCGGCGACATCCGCGACCACGTCCTCCGGCTACCGGATCGCCGCGCCCGCTGACGCGTTGCACGTTCCTGTCCCCCATAGAGGCGACGAGCGCGCAACGCCCGAGGGTCAGTCGTGGTTCTCGCCGACGACGTAGATATAGCCGTCGGGGTCGGTGAGCGTGAGGTAGGTGGCCCACGACTCGACCACCGGCTCGGTCACCTCGACTCCGCGGCCCTTGAGGTCGTGGAACGTCGCTTGGGCGTCGTGCGTCGTCAGGGTGCACGGTGCGGCGGCCGTCGGCGGGAACACGTAGCCGTCCTGCGGCTCGATCAGCGCGACGCGGGTGCGGGCACCACGCGGCGCGACGTCGATCCAGCGTGTTCCGTCGGACGTCAGTGCGTCCGTGCGCAGTTCCCACCCCAGCGCGTCGACGTAGAACTCGAGCGACCGCTGCTGGTTCCGAACATAGAGAATCACGCAGTTTACGTGAGAAATCATGGTCCGAGACCTCCTGAGCACGGACGACCGCTTTGTCGTCCGTGCCCAGGGATGCCCGAAACTCTGCTATCTACTCAATCGGCCGTGCAGAAACATATTCATGCACGGTGCCGCGCCCCGCCTTGGCAGCGGACTTGGCCGTGGTACCGGCTTCCGCCGTCGGCGCCAGCGGCTCGGGGTCCGGCAGCGCGGCGCAGGTCGCGTCGACGAGACCCGGACCGTCCGGCCGCGCCCCGGTCGCCAGGTAGTCGGCCAGGTACTTGTCGAGACAGGCGTTGCCGCTCAGCGTGATGCCGTGGTTGCCACCCTCGGCCTCGACCACCAGGCGCGAGTTCTTGAGCTTTCGCCGCATGACCTCGGCACCCGGGTACGGCGTCGCCGCGTCGTCCGTGGCCTGGAAGATGAGCACCGACTCGACCTTCGAGTTCGACACGTCGATCGGCGACAGGCTCTTCACCGGCCAGAACGCGCACGGCGCGTTGTACCAGGCGTTGTTCCACGTCATGAACGGCGCCTTGCGGTACACCCGCCAGTTGTCCTCGACCCACGTCGACCAGTTCCGCGGCCAGTGAGCGTCCCGGCACTGCACCGCCGCGTAGACGCTGTAGCCGTTCTCGCCGCTCTCGTCGATCGCCGCGAACGCCTCGTAGACGTCCACCAGCGCCTGCTCGTCCTTCTCGTTCACGTAGGCGGCCAGCGCGTCGGCGAGGTAAGGCCAGTAGCCGTTGAAGTAGCCACCGGGGATATAGGTGTCCTCGAACTCCGACGGTCCGACGACGCCACCGGCCGGCTTCGCCTTCAGCGCCGCTCGGGTCGCATACCACTGCTTCAGTACGGCGTCCTGGGTGGTGCCGAGGTGGTAGGTCGCGTCGTACTTGGCGACCCACGCCGCGAACGCCTTGTGCCGCGCGTCGAACGCGTAGTCCTGATCGAGGTTGTTGTCGTACCAGACGCCGGTCGGGTCGACGACGCTGTCCAGCACCATCCGACGGACGCTCCTCGGGAACAGCTTCGCGTAGACGGCGCCGAGGTAGGTGCCGTACGAGTACCCGAAGAAGTTGATCGTCTTCTCGCCCAGTGCCAGCCGGATCGAGTCCATGTCCTTGGCCGAGCTGAGCGTGTCGATGTACTTCAGCAGGCCGTTGTACTTCGCGCCGCAAGCGTCGGCGAAGGATTTCGCCCGCTTGAGGTTGGCCTCCATGTCGGCCCTCGTCTTCGGCACCGAGTCGGGGCGCACCGGGTCGAAGTAGCCCGGCAGACAGTTGAGCGCGGGCTCGCTGCTACCGACTCCGCGCGGATCGAACCCGATGACGTCGTACTGCGCGGCGACCGCCGGCGGCAGGTTGCTCGCGACGAAGCCGGCCAGCGTGAGCCCGGAGCCACCCGGCCCACCCGGATTGACCAGCAGCGCACCCTGCGAGGTGGCCGCGGTGTGCGGTACGCGGGAGACCGCGAGGCTGATCTTCTGGCCGCTCGGGTTCTTGTAGTCGAGCGGCACAGAGACCTTGCCGCATTGAAGCGTGGGGTAGTTCTCGGTTCCGCACGCCGTCCAAGTGATCGGACTCGGTGCAGCCACCGCGGGCTGCGCTCCGACCGCAGGCGGGGCTTGTGGCGCCGCTGCGGCCGGTGACACCAGCGCCGGCGAGATCAGCCCGGCTAAGGCGATCCCGGCGACGGCCAGTGCTGGGCGTCGTCCCATGAGTGCCTCCGTGATCAGCGAGGGTCGACTGCTGACAACTCCACCGATCCTGGCCCAGTCGGGACTAGCCCACAGGGATACCGCAATAAACGCCCGGATGCCCGTTTACCAGGTCTATTCTGCGCCGTTCATCCTTGTTCCGACATAACAGGTGCGTAGGCGGGAGTCGCGGTCATCCTGCATCGGCGCGGCGTTGCCAGCCTTCCCCCGTTCATCTCTGAAGGCTGACAACACCGCATCGGTTCCGACGTCCCGATCCTGTTGCCAGCCTCCGGTCCCCACCTCCCGAAACCGTGCCACTTCGGTCCAGCAGGGGCGACGCCTAGCCGGAAGAGGCCGGGGCGCGCCAAGCGGGCGCCGAGGAAGTCCCCGCACTTCCGCCGAAGCGGTGCAGCGACGACGACCGTCCCGGCATCCGTCGATGTCCACCGAGCCTGGGGATGATCCGCATGATCGCCGATCCCATCGCCACGAGCGCGAACGCTGCGAGGGACAGGTAGAACAGGCGGCCTGCGCCGTCCAGAGCAAACGATCCGCTGGTCACGAAAGCCGCCGGAGCCAAAGCCATTTTGTGATACATGCATTCACCATTTCCGTTCACGGCGCAGCAGACTCATTGCGTACGCCTTGGCGTGGACGAATTGCAGAAAATAGTCGAGTACCAGTTCGTACATCGACGCCGAGATCAGCATTTGTCGCCAACCCCGGTAGCGCACGGTCACCACCCGCTCGATCATGAAGATCCCGGTGACGCCGAGCCAGAACAATTTGACGTGCAATCCCCCGTAAAAAGCGAGTGAGAAGACGATCGACCCGAGGTAGGCGAACGTGATCAGGACGCCGAGCATCGTCACGAACTGGCGTCCCCAGTAGCGCCATGTAACGCGGGTGAAGCCGTACTGGATGCAGTTCTCGACCGCACCTCGCTTCCACCGCTCGCGTTGCCGCCACAGGTCCCCCCAGGACGTCATCACCTCGGTGGTCAACGTGCAGTCGCTCGGGCTCAGCACCCCGTAACCGAGGGTCTTCAGCGCGAACGTCAGCTCGTTGTCCTCAGTCAGCACGGAGGTGTCGTAGACACCACCGATCCCGTTGCCCGCCGGAAGCACCCCGGCGAGGCGGGCCCGGGAGACCGATAGAAGGGTGGACGCGCGGAAGAGGGCGGCGGTGCCGGTGACCACCAGGCACTTGCCGCGGAGTCTGTGCACGTCACGGCGGTAGCGCTCGTACTCGTTGCGCTGCAGGTGACCGACGAAGCCGCCACCGGGACCGCCGCGGAAGAGTCCGCCGATGGCTCCGAGGGACGGATCCGACATGAGCCATGCCGTGGCGTTGCGGAGGAAGTCGAAATCCAAAACGCTATCGGCGTCGACCACCATGATGAGGTCGTCGGGAGCCGTATCGGGCAACAGCCTGGCGAGAGCCTGATTCAGCGCTCCTGCCTTTTTGTGCCGGTTACCGACGCTCTCCATAACGGTAGCGCCGGCGGTCCTGGCGATTTCGGCGGTGTCGTCCGTGCAGTTGTCCGCGACGACAATGACCTGGTCCGGTCGTTGTGACTGGGACAGTAGGCCCTGAACGGTGACGTAAATCCCGTCCGCTTCGTTGTGCGCGGGTACGAGGATCGTCACCCGCCCGTGCGGTGCCGCGTCCGGGGGTCTCTTCGATCTGGCTTTGCCCCGGTAGGTGAGTGGAACCGGGCGCAGAATAGCCGTCGTATCGAACAATCCGTCCGAATTGTCAGAGGTGGTGACCGGACCTGCGCGTCGGCTCTGTTCGGAAAGACTGGGTGAGTTCGCAACCACGTCCAAGGGAACGCGGTAGCTCGTGGGTGAGTTATGGGTCGAGCCGATGGTTGGGACTTTCGGCCAGAGGCCTCAACCGAATGCAGGATAGAGCCCGAATAACCCACCGTCACTTTAGGACTAATAGGATTCCCAGACAGCACGGCCGTAAATTCACATTCAGCATTGAACATTCAAGGCCGGCGATCCGCTGAGCAGGTCAGGAACGACAACGGGCCGGACCTCTGCAGGTCCGGCCCGGGTGTTCGTGGCGGTGGCGGTGGGATTTGAACCCACGGAGGAGTTGCCCCCTCACACGCTTTCGAGGCGTGCTCCTTCGGCCGCTCGGACACGCCACCGCCGAAGACGATACCGGATCCCGCGCGGCGGTCCGAATCGCGTCCGGCCGTAGCGGATGCGGTCAGCGGCGGAGGGCGAAGAAGCGGTCCAGCAGCGCCGCACAATCCGGTTCGAGCACCCCGCCGACCACCTCGGGACGGTGGTTGAGCCGCCGGTCACGAACGACGTCCCAGAGCGACCCTGCGGCCCCCGCCTTGGCGTCCCAGGCGCCGAACACGACCCGATCGACCCGGGCCAGCACCAGCGCCCCCGCGCACATCGTGCAGGGCTCCAGCGTCACCACGAGCGTGCACCCGGCCAGCCGCCACGTTCCCAGCGCCGTAGCCGCCCGACGCAGCGCCAGCACCTCCGCGTGCGCGGTCGGGTCCCCGGAGGCTTCCCGCTCGTTGCAGGCGCGCGCCAGCTCGGTGCCGGCGGCGTCCAGCACGATCGCGCCGACGGGCACGTCGCCAGTGGCGAGCGCACCCTCGGCGACCGAGAGGGCGGTGCTCATCGCGTCCCGATCGGGCGAGGACACGACCAGGCGCTGAGGTTTCATTCGCCCCGCAGCTCGATCAGGGCGTCCGCGCTCCCGATTTTGCGGGAAACCTCCAGCATGACGTCCGAAGGCAGCATTCCCTCGTGCGCGCAGAGCGCCAGCAGGTCCCGGGCGGAAACCCCGAGGTCCGCCAGCAGATCGACGTCCCCGACCGGCCGGCCCATCAGCTCGGGATCGTCCGCGTCGTCATCGTCCGGAACGTCGACCTCCTCGAGGTCGGCCAGCAGAGCGGCGCCCACCCGGGACTCGTCACCGAACGAAGCATCCGAGCCGAAGACGCGTGTCTCGGCTCCGTCCAGGCGGACGACGACCAGGAACTCGTCGTCGGCCTCGACGAACAACAGCGCCGGGTCGGCTTCCGGCTCCACCTCACGCAGCAGGTCCACGGCGGCTTCCACGTCCTGGATCTCGTCCAGATCGAGTTCAGCGGCGACCCACCCTCGGCGCGGACGGACCAGGGCAGCAGCGAAGTACGACACGGGCCTCCTCCCGACGAGGACGATCCAAACGTCCGCTCATCAGGATCGGGCCGGATCCTTCCGGGCGCCAGCCCCGGGCCCGGAGAGGAAGAAACGTCAGGTGGGGATTCTCACGCCATTCGGCGACGATTGGTGATGAAATCACGCTGACGCTCGTGGCGGGCGCGGCGCGGGGCCACGCGGTTCCGCAAGGCTCGAGCTTCCGCGAGCTCGGCGAGTAGCTGGATGCGTCGACGCCGCCGCTCTGGATCGAGTCGCTCGATGTCCTGGCCGCTCATGCCTTCGACCATGCCCAAGAATCTGGCGTTCATGCAAGAACCGCGGGCGCAACATCCTGTTACGTCCAGGGCGATTCTTATGTTCGCAACCTCCGGTTACCAAGAGTAGTCAGATCCACACTCGCCTTCCGAACGCCTGAACGCGGAGTAGACCTGTTACGTAGTCCACACCGAGCCCACCCCCGACGCCACCGGTAACCGGGGCGGACCGGGCACTACCACGAGGTGACGAGATGACTTCGACAGCGACGGCAGACATCGGCGTAACCGGCCTGGCCGTGATGGGTCGGAACCTGGCCCGCAACCTCGCGAGGCACGGACACGCCGTAGCGATCCACAACCGATCGCCGGAGAAGACGCGCGCTCTGGTCAGCGACCACGGCTACGAGGGCACGTTCGTCGCCAGTGAGTCGATGGCCGACTTCGTGACCTCGCTGAAGCGTCCCCGCGCGGTGATCGTGATGGTCAAGGCCGGTCAACCGACCGACGCGGTGATCGACGAGCTGATCCCCTTGCTGGAGCCGGGCGACATCGTCGTGGACTGCGGAAATGCCCACTTCCTCGACACCAGGCGCCGGGAGGAGACGCTCCGCGAGCACGGGCTGCACTTCGTCGGCACCGGCGTGTCCGGGGGCGAAGAGGGCGCGCTGCGCGGCCCGAGCATCATGCCCGGTGGCTCGGCGGAGTCGTACCAGAAGCTCGGACCGATCTTCGAGTCGATCGCGGCGCAGGTCGACGGCGTGCCGTGCTGCATTCACGTCGGCCCGGACGGCGCCGGCCACTTCGTCAAGATGGTGCACAACGGCATCGAGTACGCCGACATGCAGCTGATCGCCGAGGCCTACGACCTGCTGCGATCCGGCCTCGACGCCACCCCGGGCCAGATCGCCGACATCTTCCGCGAGTGGAACCGGGGCAGCCTCGAGTCGTTCCTGATCGAGATCACCGCCGACGTGCTCGCACACGTCGACGGTCGGACCGGCCGGCCGTTCGTCGACGTCGTCCTGGACCAGGCCGAGCAGAAGGGCACCGGCCGTTGGACCGTGCAGAGCGCGCTCGACCTCGGCGTCCCGATCACCGGCATCGCCGAGGCCACGTTCGCGCGCTCGCTGTCCGGCCACGCCGAGCAGCGCGAGGCCGCTCGGGCGGTGTTCCCGGTGACGAACGAACTGGCCTGGGCCGCCGACGACCGGGAAGGCTTCATCGAGGACGTCCGCAAGGCGCTCTACGCCTCGAAAGTCGTCGCCTACGCGCAGGGCTTCGACATGATCAAGGCCGGTAGCGAGGAGTACGGCTGGAACGTCGACCGGGGCGCCACGGCCACGATCTGGCGCGGCGGGTGCATCATCCGCGCCCGGTTCCTCGACCGCATCCGAGAGGCCTACGACGACGACCCGGAGCTGCCGACGCTGCTGGCCTCGCCCTACTTCGTCAAGGCTGTCTCGGACGGCGTCGAGAGCTGGCGCCGGGTGGTCGCCGATTCAGCACGGGCAGGCGTCCCGACGCCGGCGTTCTCCTCGTCGCTGGCGTACTTCGACGGGCTGCGGCGGGGCCGGCTGCCCGCCGCGCTGATCCAGGGCCTCCGCGACAACTTCGGCGCGCACACCTACCGCCGCGTCGACAGCGAGGGGGCGTTTCACACCCTATGGGGCTCCGACAAGACTGAGTCGGCGGCCCGCTGACCCACCGAGCCTGACAGCCTCGGTGGGCGGGGCCNGACCACAGCTAGGTCGAGGCGGCCTCGCGCTCGACTGCCAGGCTCGTCCTCAGCGGGCTCCAGGTCAGAGCCATGAGCGCGCCTGCGGGCGCTCGCTTAGATGAAGAGCTGGTCCAGGTCGAAGACGCTCCAGCTCAGAACGAGCATGGTGACGGAGAGGGCGGCGCCGGTCACGGCGGCGACTCCGACGCCCATGCCGCGGTCGCCGCGGGTGAGCAGCACCGCTCCGGCCGCCCCGGCGAGCAGGACCGCGACCAGGGACAGGCCGACGAACGACGTCGTGCTCCAGGACACCAGGCCGACGAGCACGAAGTAGACCAGCGAGACGCAGACCCCGATCAGCACGCCCCACCAGCGCACCGCGCCGCTCTCCCGGTACCGAGGGCGGCGCGGCGCCGGCGGCTGCGCGGCCTCTGGCACGTATCCAGGGGGTGGCCGGTGCGGCGCGGGGTCCCACGCCGCACCGGGCGTCGCATCCCACGGCCGGGTTGCCGGGTTGCCGTGCGAAGGGGCGTTCGCAGGGCCGGGCATCGTCATGAATTGAGCTTAGGCCGTGTTTCGAAGGCCAGCAGACCGCCGTGGGCGCCCTGAACCTTCCTAACACGGCCTGACTCCGTGGCCGAGCGGTCACCGCTCGTGTGGTTACTACGTCGTTCCGTGCGACCCAGTCTGGTCAAGACTGGACACGTTCGGCATCCTGGAGCAATGGGCGAGGTGTTACCGCTGCCACACCGGGGCGACGTGTTTCTCGACCCCCGTGGTGAAGGCCGGTCGTTGCGAGTGAGTGGCCATCGTGGGGCAGCCACTGTCGTGCTGAGCATCTGGCGGCAAGGCGAGTGCCGGGCGACGTTCCGCTTGGCCGGCGCCGAGGTCGACGAGTTCATCCGAGCGGTGCTCAGCGCTGCTCCGCCGTCCGCTCCCGGCGCCGACCTGCCGGCCGTGGCCGGCGAGCCGCTGACAGCCGGCGAGGCCGGCGCCCCGTCGGTGCTCCAGGTGCAGATCAGCGGCAACGTCGTGGTTGAGCTGAACCACGGCGTTTCGGACGCCACCCCAGCGGGCGTTCCCGCAACGGACGTCACTCCAGCGGACTTTCCCGCAGCGGACGTCGTCTCCGAAGCCGCGGCGGCGCCGGTCGATACGCCTCCGGCCCGGACGAGCACGCCGGAGTCGGTGGCATCCACGACGACGCCTACCGCCCGCATCGTGCCCGTCGACGACGAGCCGGTGACCGAAGTCTCGGCCGCAGATCCCCTCATCGACGGTGCCGCCACCACCGGTGACGTTCTGGCCGGGCTCAGCAGGCCGGTATCCGTCCCGGAGGTGACCACCGCATCCGAGGAGTCACCCGACCCCGCGGAGGCCGCTGGCACCACGGGGCCAGCGGACAGCACCGCCGGTACTGGGGACGCCGGGAGCACCGGGGACCCCGGCAGCACCGGCCATGACGACTCGACCGGCCGCCGACCCGGAGTCGACCCGACCGACTGACCCCGCCGCCGACCCCGCGTCGCCCAGGCGCAACGCCGCCCGCAGTAGCGACCGCTGCCGCTCGACCGCCCGGTGCGTGTCCCGACAGAGCTCCCGATAGGTCGCGAGTGGGTCGGCCGGCACACCGAGCGCCGCTCGCACGGCGGTGAGCAGCGGCGTCGCCTCGGTCTCGTACGCGGCCAGCAGAACGTCGATCGCGGCGTGCGGATCGTCCGCCGCTTGCGCCGCCCGCCACGCCGCCCGGTCGAGCAGCATGGCCTTCGCCGCGGCCTCCTGTACCGCCGAGACAGTGCGCAGCGTCGCCTCGATGCCCGGCTCCTCCTCGGGGGCGAGCGCGACGACGAACGGCACCGGACAGCGCCGCCCACGAACCAGCACACCGCCTTCCGCGGCGTCGATCATCGCGAGGAACAGGGCGAACGGACGGTCGATCCGGACGCCGCGTCCCAGCAGGACGCCGGCCAGCCGGTCGGCGGCCCGCAACGTCGTGATGCTCAGTTCGGGGTCTTCGTCGAGCAGCGGGGCGGGGTCGAGCAGCACCTTCGTGCCGGGCCCGGCGGCCGCGGCCAACGACAGCGCGGTCTGCCAGTCCGGACGGCTCCGGCGCACCGGATACGGGTCGTCCACCGCGTAATCGACGACGAGGCTCACGTCTGCCGGGAGTTGCCTGCGCAGTCCGGCGAGGACGTCGGCCAACTGGTCGATCCGGCGCTTCGCCTCGTCCCGTCCCGGATAGGGCGCGTTGTTCCGCAGCCGCAGGAGAAGCCGCCGGGCACGGACGTCGACCGCGACACCGGCCGCCCGGCGCAGCGCGACCAGCGCGCGACCGGCCAGCTCGGTATCCGGGTGGCAGAGCGGTAGCGGGCGGCCGCGCCGGGCCGAGACGTCCGGCAGCACGGTGCCGATCCGGATCCCCGCATCCGCCGCGTGCGCCACCAACTCGGCGGGGTCACCGACGCGGTCCCCGGGCAGCTCCAGACTGACTTCCGGAGTGATCGCGGTGAGGCGGTGGACCAGCGACGCGTCCGCGACCGCGTCGTGCCCGGTGAAGCGACCTGCCGCCGAGTCGGCGGGACGACGCAGCAGGGTCGCGGACACTTCGAGCCGCATGCTGCAGAGCGTCGCGACCGCGTCCGCGTCGACGCCCCAGAGCAGTCGCCGCCCGCCGGAGTCCCGATCGGTCACCGCCGCGCGCTCGGTCATCACCGCACGCTCGCAAGCAGCTGGCTGCTCGGGCGCGGTCGGCCGGGGCTCGGCACCCGTCGCCGACGAAGACGCCGGTGCGGTCGCCGAAACGGAAGCGGACGCCGCCGTCGGCTGGGTTTCCGGAGCGGCCGGCGCCTTGCCCGAGGACGATGCCGCAGGGGTGACTCGTCCGCCGGGACCGGACACGGTCGGGCGCCGCCCACCCCGCCGACCTTTTGCTCTCTTCATGCCCATTCCTCCCGGCTTTTCCGACCCTGACCCTCGCTGATTACGACAGATCACTGCAAGTCGACTTGGCCAAGAGACACCCACGTATTGCGCGAGCCATCCGTCCCCGCGACACCACCCCCACACCCGCCCTGGTTTGCTGTCCGTTGTGGGGATCTCTCGGGTGGCCGTTCTGGGACTCGGCCTGATCGGTGGCTCGCTGCTGCTCCGGCTCACTGCTGCCCAGGTCAGCCCGGTGGCGAGCGATGACCGGGCGCCGACCGCCGTGGGTTACGACGCCGATCCACGGACTCGGGCGGCGGTCGCCGAGCGGCTCGGTGCGTCCGCGGTGGCGCCGGATCTGGCGTCCGCGGTGGACGGGGCCGACCTCGTGGTGCTGGCGGTACCACTCCCGGCCGTCTCGATCGTGGCCGCCGCCCTACGCGACGTCGGTTACCGCGGCCTGCTCACGGACGTCACGTCGGTGAAGGAGCCGGTGCGAGCGATCGTCGCGGCCGAGCTCCCGGACGCCCGCTGGGTCGGCGGGCATCCGATGGCGGGCAAGGAGGCATCCGGATTCGACGTCGCGGAGGCCGGGCTGCTGGACGGCTGCGTTTGGGCGCTCTGTCTGGACGACGAGACCGCGCTGGACGACTGGCTGGCCGTCGCCGGGTGGGCGCTCGGCGTCGGCGGTCGGGTGACGCCGCTCAGCGCGGCCGAGCACGATGCCGCGGTGGCCCGGATCAGCCACCTTCCGCACTTGGTGGCAGCGGCGCTCACGACGGGAGCGGCCGCCGAGCCGCTCGGACCGGCCGCACTGGGTCTCGCCGCCGGTTCGTTCCGGGACGCCACCCGGGTCGCCGCGACGCGGGCGGCGCTCACCGCGGCGATGTGCGGTGGTAACGCGGCTGCTCTGATCACCGAGCTGGACTCCCTCGTCGAGCGGCTGGCCGGAGCACGGGACCTGCTGACCACCGCCGATCCGATCAGCGCGCTCACCGGATGGCTCGATACCGCGCGGGCAATCCGGGTCGAGTGGCCACCGCAGGGCGAAAAAGCCGAGATCCGCCTGACCCGCGACGCCCTGCTCGCCCTCGGCCGCGCCGGCGGCTGGCTCACCGAACTGCACGCCGACACCGCCACCGCGGTCGTCCCCCCGCAGAAGGTCCACCCGTCCACGTAACCCGGCCCGCATCACGTGGACAGCGGGACGATCAGCGCGCGAACACCGGGAAGCTTCCGGACGGCTCCAGGCTCAGGCAGGCCTCGCGGACGGCGGCGGCCAACTCGGTGGCGTCCGCCTCGGCCTGCGCGTAGAACGATTCGTCGGCGAGCCGTTCCGCGTCGAGGTAGCGCTGTAGCCGCTCGATCGGGTCGAGCGTGCGCCACCGCTCGACCTCTTCCGCGTCGCGGTAGCGACGTGGATCATCCGACGTGGTGTGCGGCCCCATCCGATACGTGAACGACTCGATGAGCGTCGGCCCTTCGCCGGCTCGGGCCCGCTCGACCGCCCAGCGCGTCACCGCGAGGACCGCCAGCACGTCGTTGCCGTCGACGCGGATGCCGGGGAACCCGAAGCCGTCGGCCCGCCGGTACAGCGGCACCGGCGACTGCCGCGCGACCGGCACCGAGATCGCGTACTGGTTGTTCTGGCAGCAGAAGACGACCGGGGCATCGACCACCCCGGCCCAGTTCATCGCCTCGCTCGCGTCGCCCTGACTGGTCGAGCCGTCACCGAAGTAGACGCCGACGACCTCCTCGGCGCCGTCCCGCTGGACGCCCATCGCGTAACCGACCGCGTGCAGCAGCTGGGCCGCCAGCACGATCGTGTACGTGTTGAGACGACGCGCGAACGGGTTCCAGCCGCCGTGCGAGGCGCCGCGGAACACCGCCAGCAGCTCGGCCGGCTGCACCCCGCGGGCCAGCGCCACCCCGTGCTCCCGGTAGGACGGGAACAGCATGTCGCCGGCCGCGAAAGCCCGCACCGAGGCCACCTGCGCCGCCTCCTGGCCGAGGCTCGGCGCCCAGAGGCCGAGCTCACCCTGCCGTTGCAGCGCGGTCGCCTCGGCGTCCACCCGGCGGGTGGCGACCATCTCCCGGTAAATGCCCCGCAGCTCGTCCGGCGTGACGCCGAGCGGGAACCGGTCGTCCTCCCGACGTTCACCGGCCGGGGTCAAGAGCTGGATCACAACAGGCTCCGTAGCGGGCCGAGCGGAACGTCGTCCCAGGTCTCGCCGGCCGCGAACCGTACCACCCGTCGGTCGGTCACCACGGCGGTGACCAGGTCCGCCGGTGTCACGTCGAAAGCCGGGTTGGCGGTGACGACCCCCGCGGGAGCCGAGCGGACCGCGCCGAATCCGACGACCTCGGCGTCGGACCGGTCCTCGATCTCGACGTCCGCGCCGGTGGCCGTCGCCGGGTCCACCGTGGACTCCGGCGCCACCACCACGAACGGGACTCCGGCTCGGGCCGCGCCGAGCGCGTGCGCGTAGCTGCCGATCTTGTTGACGACGTCACCGTTGGCGCAGATCCGGTCAGCGCCGATGATCACCGCGTCGATCTCCCCGCGGGCGATCAGGTAGGGACCGGCACCGTCGACCGCGAGCCGGAACGGGACGCCGGCCCGCGCCAGCTCCCACGTCGTCAACCGGGCGCCCTGCAGCAGGGGACGGGTCTCACTCGCCACCACGCCACCGAGCCGCCCGGCCCGGTGCAGCGCGAAGACCACGCCCAGCGCGGTGCCGCCGGTAACCGTCGCGAGACCACCGGTGTTGCAGTGGGTCAGCAGACGCGGCGCCGGACCGCACAGCGCGCCGATCAAGTCGATGCCGTAAGCAGCCATCGAGTCGCTGCTGGCGATCTCCTCGTCGCGAATCGCCAACGCCTCGGCCAGGGCAGCATCGGCGCCTGCCGCCACGACTCCGGCGACCCGGTCGACGGCCCGCGCCAGGTTCACCGCGGTCGGGCGCGCGTTCCGCAGCGCCAGAATCGCTGCGTCCAGGTCGGCTGGGTCCGGCACGGTCCGGACGGCCAACGCCACGCCCAAACCCCCGGCGACGCCGATCGCCGGTGCGCCGCGGACGGCCAGCCGCTGGATCGCGTCAACGACGGCCTCGACCGTCTCCAGGCGGAGCAATCGCTCGACGTCCGGCAACGCGGTCTGGTCGATCAGTTCCACGGCCGGGTGATCGGGATGCTCGACCCAGTCGACCGTGCGCTGATGTCCGGATAGGGCTCCCGCCCCCGGGGCGTCGACCACCGTACCGGGCAAGGAGTCGACGCCATCGGGGGCGGGAGCGTCCTGGGACGCCCCCGTACCAATGGACCAATTCTGCGGAACGTCGCCGGTCGGCGGCGTGGACCGAGGCGGTTCGGTGCTGCTCACACACCGAGCCTGCCATGCCACGCCGACCGACCGGCTCCGCCGGTCGCCAGGACCGTCCGGGGGCGCGTGTGGACGATCCGGGCGACGTTCGTGGGGTCGCGCTGCGTTTGCCAGCAGTCGCACAGCGCGACCCGATGCGCCGACTCCGAGGAGGTCAGGAGTTCAGACGCGTTCTTCGCTTCCGGTCAGCGCTCGTTCGAGCACTGTCCGGGTCGTGCAGGGCCACGGCACTCGTCCGCTCGGGGTCTCCGGGCAGCCGGTGCAGTAGAAGCGACCGTGCGGGTCGCCGGGAACCTGCACGCCGTCGTGTAGTGCGAGCACTGCCTCCACGGCCCTGAGCAGGTCGTAGAGGTCGAGGGGTGCGTGCGCGAGGAGGGCGACGTCGTCCGCCTTACGGATCCGCTCGCGGATGTCCCGGAGCGTCACCCAGACGTTCGTGGAGTGCCCTCGACTCACCGGGCGCACCGAAATCGTGGTGCGCAACGTAGTCGCGAGCGCCCAGCCGACAAGCGCGGCGGCGCGCCTACCGGCGGCAAGCGTCCGAGTCCAGCGGAAGGCCCCTCGAGCCCAGTGGACGACGGCCCGCCGGACGACGTGGTGGTGTTCCGTCCACACGAGAGGATCCCCCGGTTCCGGAGCGATCTCGAGTAATGACCGCGCCCCTCCGGGCCCGGCTCAGACATTGGTCGCGCCCGCCTTCGCCATCCGGTCCACCCCTCTAGTGCTGCTTTGAAGCCTCGTGAACGCAGAAGCGTTCGAATCGCGCCAGAAGCACTGGTGCGTCAACTGGTGCGACCTGAGAGTGAACTTTCAACGATGAGTACACAACTCATCACTGACTGATGTTGATACCCGGACGTATGAGCAATGCGGGCAGTTATTCGTCAAGGCTGGTTCCGTGATCACGAACCACCCACGCGTGCACACCGTCCCCTTCGGCCCGACTTGCACCAGAGGCCGATCCCCATTCCGCCCAAGAGCCAGGCAAGTCCGGCCGAGCGGCGGAGCCGGCTCGTCGGCATGTCCGCGAACCAGGCTCCGACCTGCGGTCCCATCCCACGGAAGGGACCGCTTCGCCATGCCGTTGTGGCCTTGCGCACACCTTCCGCGCCGCTATCATCAGCCTCATCCGGGTGTTTGAGAAGTGTCCACTGCGCAGGGCAGGAGCACGTCGATGGCCCGTGAGTCGTCCGAGCACTCCCCCGCTCCCCGGGTGTGCGCCCATTGTGGGGGGCGACTTCGCCGCGACAACACCAACACTCTGTGTGACCCGTGTCAGCGGAGCGCGCACACCGTAGAGCTGCTCGCTCCGGTACTGCCGCTCGATTTCTGGGCCGAACCGGAGATGCGGCAAGCGCTGGCCGATCATGACCTGGGTAAGGTCTCCCAGCTCTATCGCGCGCGCACGCCGATCCGTCGGCAACACATGGTCGCCGAGCTCGTCGGCTTCTCCCAGGCCCATATCTCGCGTATCGAACGCGGTCTCTGCGAAATTCGGCTCGACACCGTGCTGCGATTCGTCCAAGGCCTGCGGATACCGCCTCACCTGGTAGACCCCATCGGCGCTCCATACCTCGACGGATCAACGGCGCCCGAATTGCCAACTACCGTCCCTACTCATGCAGGGCATGAAGTAGGAGACAACATGCGACGTAGAAGTGTGCTGAAAGGACTGACCGGTGCGGCCGCACTGGTGGGGTTCTCGCTCGCGGGTGACGAAGATGAAGAGGCCCTCGCGAGCGACGATTTCGGCCGCGTCGGCGAAGCGCACGCCGCGCAGTTGGAGGACGCTCCGAAACACCTGTACAACCTCGATTACCGCTACGGCGGTGACACGCTCTGTGATCAGGCTGCCGCGCAGCTACGCCGGGCGAACAAGCTGCTCAACCGAGGTCAGTACAGCGAGGCCGTCGGCCACCGTCTGCAGGTGGCAACCGGTGAGCTCGGCATCTGCGCCGGCTGGCTGGCGTTCGACGCCGGTAGGCAGGACCAGGCCCGCTACTGCTACACCGAGGCGCTCGCCGCGGCCCGGATGGCCAACGACCCGAATCTCGAGGTCCACGCGCTGGCGAACATGAGCATGCAGGCAGTGGCGCTCGACCGGCCGCGGGAAGGCCTGCACATGGCGCAGGCCGCGCAGCGAGTCGCGAAGACCATCTCGACACCGACGATGGAAGCGCTGCTGGCGATGCGGGAGGCGCGCGCCTGGGCGAAGCTCAACGACGGGCCGGCTGCCCGGCGGGCGATGGTTCGCGCGCGGGACGCGTTCGAACTGCGGACCGACAACGAAGAGAAGCCGGTCTGGATCGCGTTCTTCGACGAGGTCGAACTGGCCGGCAACGAAGGCATGTGCGAGCTCGACACCGGTCGGGCCAACAAAGCCGCGTCGTTCCTGGAGCTCGCCCGCGGAAAGCAACGCGAAGGCATGGTCCGCAACAAATCCCTCTATACGGTCAGGCTGGCCTTCGCTACCCTCGCCCGTAGAGACGTGACGCGCGCCATCGAAATCGGTGAGGAGGCGTTGGGAATGGTCGTGAACGAAGTGACCAGCACCCGCACCCTCAACGAGCTGAGAGCGTTCCGCCGCCAGCTGGCCCAGGTCAGCACCTCGACGGCCGCTCGCAGCTTCATGGCGAGGTTTGATTCCACGGTCGTCGCGTGAATTCGGCCGTCGGTGACGGCGGCCGAATTCGATGTCGCCCAGCGACCACCACGCAGGGCGAACACTCTCGCACTATCGGTGGTTGTCCCCCCTTGACGGGTCGGTTCGCGGCCCGAACGTCCGCATGCCCGGACGGGGGTTCGCCGTCCGGTCAGCAGAAAGGCCGACGATGACCCCTTCTGCGCCTACCCACCTCGTCACCCGCGCGTACGACACCGCTGGGGTACGAGAGATGCAGGACGAACTGTTCGCGCTGTACGCCGAGGTATATGCAGATCAGCTGAGCGATCCGTTCTACTCCGTCGAGCGATTCGCCGACCGGTTCGCCGGCCATTCCAATCGGTCCACCTTCCGGCTGGTGACGGGACGAATCGGCACCGAGTTGATCGGTTACGCCTACGGCGGCCCGCTGAGCGCGAACACCCAGTGGTGGAGAGGTCTTCGGGAAGAGATCCCGCCGGACGTCCTCACCGAGGACGGATCGAGAACGTTCGCACTGAACGAGATCATGGTGAAGGCGAGCTGGCGGCGGCGGGGGATCGCCCGTTCACTTCACGACATGCTGCTGGACGGCCGTCCGGAGCGGCGCGCCACGTTGCTCGTCGATCCGGCCAATACGCCGGCGAGGACCGCATACCTCTCCTGGGGATGGCAAATCCTCGGACCCCTGCAGCCGTTCCCGGACGCGCCGGTGTACGACGCGTTGGTCGTCGACCTCCCACTCAGTCACGTCGTTGCGGGATGAAAATCCCATAAATAAGGACGCAACTCCCGCGGACCCCGTTACTCCGGCGAAAGGCTCTCGTTGACCAGTCCGTGCTGACTCCGCGCTCGTACTGCTCCCGGAAGTCAGGGCCGCGGCCCGAACAGCCGACGTCGCGGCCCACTCCGGGAGAACACGTGTTGGCGGTGGCACCGTCCGGTCGGCGGGATCGGCATCGGGCTCACGCGTTGTACTGCAGCCGTCCGCGCCCGGTCGATCGGGCGGCCGGCCACGACGCCGCCTCGGCCCGCGCGCGATAACTCGCCGCGTCCGACAATCCGCCGCGCGCGATAACTCGCCGCCTTCGGGGCCGGAGAACGTCGGAGCTCAGTCCGTCTCGCGCAGCAAGCGAGCGGCGACCGGAAGCTGACTACCGGCCGTCCGGGAGAGGACCTCCCACAGCGTCGGCACCGCGGTCTGGTGGCACCCGCGTGCCGCGAGCAGTGTGGTCAGCCAGTCCCGCCCGTCGCGGAGGACCATCACGTCGTCGGTCAGCAGCGCAGCGGCGAGCGCGTGCAGGGCGTGGTCGACGGCGTACTCGGCTTCGGCGTCCAAGCCGACCAGGCAGTCCGCGCCGATCTCGCCGAGCGCCGTCAACCATTTGCTCAACACCTGAGCAGCCAGCTCCCGGTTCCGGATCAACAGTTCGGCCTGCTCCTCGGCGCCCGCATGGGCGAGCGCGGGCACCGGCTCGACGACCGGGCGCAGCGTGGCGAGCACGTTCCCCGCCTCTCGCGGTGACGCCGCCCAGCCACTGGCGCCCAACGCCAACGCGCGGGACGGGTCGCTGCCGAACGCGCGGCCACCGGCGATCGTGGGGATACCCGCCTCGGCGGCTGCCTCGATGATGCGGCGTGCCGCCGGTAGCGCGGCCGGCATCGAACAACTCACCGCGACGACGTCCGGGTCGAGGCGGTGCAGGTAACCGGCGAGGTGCTGCGCCGGCGTCGAGGCTCCGAGGAACGTCGTCCGCCAGCCGAGATGCCGCAGCGATTCGGCGACGATGCGGGCGGCGAGCGCGTGCCACTCGCGTTCGGCGCACGCGACGACGGCGTATCCGAGCGGCTCTACCGGCTCCGGGATCCAGGCTCCGACCGTTGCGACGGCCGCTTCGCTGACTGCGGTCGCGGCGTGCTCCTGCGCGACCGAGTACTCGCCGCTCTGCCAGCGCTCGCCGACCAACTCCTGCGCCAGGGCGATCAGATCGAGCAGCAGGACGACCGGGTCCACCCCGTCGGCGAGCAGTTCGTTCACCACCTCGACGGCCAGCCGTCGGTCGGCGGCGTCGAGCGCCTTGGCGTAGTTCTCCCGGGCTTCCTCCGGAATACCGCTCACTACTGCTTCACCCCGCCGAAGGCGAGTACGGCGACGTCGTCGGTCGGGCCGATGCCCGTGCCGCTGTACTCGGCGACCGCGATGTCGATCGCCTCGACCAGCGCATGCGGTCCGCTACCGGCATACCCCGCGACGAGCTGGGACAGCCGCCCGAGCCCGTAGCGGCCCGCGGCACCGACGGCGTCCGGCACGCCGTCGGTGAAGAGCAGCATCATGTCGCCCGGTGCCAGCTCCCGGCGTACCTCGGCGTACCGCGCGTCCGGAAGCGCTCCACAGAGCAACCCCTTGACCGGCACGTCTTCCACCACGCCCGACCGGCGAACGATCAGCGGTCGTGGATGGCCGGCGGACGCGAGCGTGACCGAGAGACCCCCGTCCGGGGCCGTCCGGACGCGCGCGCAGATCGCCGTCAGGAATCGGGTGGCCGGCTCACCGCGGCCACCGTCGGCGATCAGGGCCGCGTTGAGCACCCGGAGCAGCTCCGACGGGTTGCGGTCGAAGTAGGCGGCGCCGCGCACGGTGTGCCTCGCCTGGCCGGTGAGGATTGCGGCCTCGGCGCCCTTGCCCGCCACGTCCCCGAGCAGCACGGACCAGTCGCCCGGCTCACCGAAGACGTCGAAGAAGTCACCCCCGATCTCGGCAGTGTGCATGGCGGCCCGCATCCGGGCGCCGATCGCCAGTCCGGGTGTGTCGGGCAGCTCGGGTGCCCGGAGGCTGGCCGCGAGCACCTCGGCCACCCGCGCTTGCTCCGCATAGATCCGGGCGGTGTCGATCGCGATCGCGATTCGCCCGGTCAGCTCCTGCGCGAGCGCGACGTCCTCCGGTTCGAAGCCACGTCCAGCCCGCCGCGCGAGCGTCAAGGTGCCGAACGTTGTCCCGCGCCCGGTCAGCGGAAGAACCAGGAGGTCGGCGGGGCGCAAGCCCAGGACGCCGTCCCTCAACACGCCCGCGGGCACGGTCGCGGCGACGGACTCCGGCACGTGCCCGTCGGCCAGCACGTGCATCAGCTCGGGGCGGCCGGTGGCGAGGACTCGCCCGTGACCGGAGACCTCGCCGAGCACGGGACGGGCGCCCTCCACGGTCACGAATCGATCGGGTGCGTCGGCGCGGATCGCGGTGAATCGGACGCCGGTACGGGTCGGCATCATCAGCTGCGCCCAGTCGGCCAGTGCGGGCACGGTCACGTGCAGCGCACGGCGGAGCGTCCGCTCGGGGTTGAGTGATCCGGCGAGCTGCTTGCTCGCCTCGGCCAGGTGCGCCGCCCGTTCGCGGGCGGTGGCCAACAGCGCCGAATCGTCTAGCTGGCCCAGTGGGGCCTGGGCGACGTACCGCACTGGCTGCTCGAACATCGGGTAGAACCTCTTCAGTTGGGCAGCCCTGCCGGTGGGGAATCCTGCAGGCAGGCTTCCTCGACTGTACCCACCGGTACGCCGGACAGCAGGACGCAGCATGATCGGAGCGGCGGGGACGACGCGGGATCGACGCGGTGTCGGTTCAGTGACCTAGGGACGGTTGGGCGCCCAGCGCGGTGGAACAATTCCCACGTACGGGTCGTCGGGTAGTGGATCCGAAGGGTCTGGCGACCGGTCGGGCAGAGGGAGGGACCGGAGTGATCGAAGACGGCATCTGGCGGCTGGACGTCTCCGTGACCGACGGTACGGCTTGGCTGCGTCCGCGCGGTGACCTCGACATGGAGAGCTCACCCTCGTTGATCCGGTGCGCCCAACGGGAGCACACCGGCGGCGCCAACCGGGTCGTCGTCGATCTGTCCGGGGTGACGTTCGTCGACTCGTCCGGCGTCGGCGCGCTGGTCACGCTCTGGCGGACGATCGGTGAGAGGCCGGGCAGTTTCGCGATCGCCGCACCGTCCCGCGCCGCGCAGTCCGTTCTCGCCACGACCGGCATCGACACCCTGATCGAGCGTGCCGAGGTGCGGCCGCAGGTTCAGGCCGGCTAACCGGGCAGACGTCAGGCCCAGGCACCCAGCCGCGGGCTCCGCGGTGCACGATCGGCGAGGTCGAGCAGCACCCAGTCGACGGAGAGCCCAGCCCACGATTCCGGCAGCTCAGCCGCGTGGGCCTCCGGGTGGCGCTCCGCCGCGACTTGGGCGAGCCGCCGGTCGCCCAAGGCTTCTCCGTACTCGTCCATCCGAGGTTCCCCCGTCTGACGCACCGGGAAGTACCGTGCATAACCGACGCTAAGCACCATCAGCGTCGGGACGGTTACGGTTCGCGACCCGGCAATGTTTCGGGTCACAGCCACCCCGGAGCCGCTCCTCGGCGGGCCGCGACGGACGATGATGAGGGGCCGACGGACGAACCCGACGCACCACCTCGGAAGGACGTGACCGGATGCCCGACTCGCCGCGAGCGGGGCTCCACCTCAGCTGGTACGCGCACGCGTCCGGCGCCGGCCGCCTGGTGGTCGTCACCGGTGCGTTCGACGTGCTCCACGTCGGCCATCTGCGCTTCCTGCAGTCCGCTCGGGCGACCGGCGATCTGCTGCTGGTCGGGGTCGAGGCGGACAACCGGGTCGCGGCCTGGAAGGGCCCCGAGCGACCGGTGAACACCGGGGTCGAGCGTGCCGAGATGCTCGCTGCCCTCCGGCCGGTGGACGGCGTCTTCCTGGTTCAGGGTGACCCGGACGTGAAGGAACCCGAGGCCTACGTCGACCTGCTGCGTCCGCTCGATCCGGCCGTCCTGGCGTTCACCCAGGGTGACCCGTTCGCGAAGGAGAAGCACAGCTCGGCCCGTCTCCTCGGCGCGGCGGCGGTCGAGGTGCCGCTGGTGCCCGAGCGCTCGACCAGCGCGCTGCTCAACGGGCGGCGGTCGGTTCCGACGGCCGGCTGAAACCCAGCCGCCCGGCCCGGAGCACGGTGACCGTCGCCGATCGGGCCACCGCCAGCGAGGTGACGACGGTCAGCAGGACCACCGCGATGCCGGGAGCACTCGACTCCATCTCCTGCACGCCGCTTCCGCCGTCCACCAGTGACATGTAGGCGGACGCACCGAGGCTGACCACCAGCATCAGCCACCCGAACAGCCCGACGCCGAGCGCGAGCCGCCGGACCAGCGTCGCCGACGCACGGCCGAACAGCGGAATCGTCGCCGCGGCGGTGATCGCCGCCCCGTAGCTGAACAGGTCGAGCAGGGTCGCTACCGACGCGATGCTCGGCGGCGCCGCGTCACTCCCGATACTGGCGAACCGCCAGAGCCCGTCCCACGCCAGCGTCATCGCCGGGAAGGCCACGGCGAGCAACATCGCGGTCCGCCGCCCTTGGCAGGCGTCCAACTCGGCCTGGTAGAGCGGAGCCAGGTCCGCGGGGTCGCCGAACTCGGCCGCGGCCCGACGGGCCGCCTCGTCCGGCGCGAGGCCGGCGTCACGGTAGGCGGCCGCCGCGTCCTGCAGACCGTCGTCCACTTCCTGCAACAATGCAATCCGGACGCCACGGGGACCGCGCAACCGAGCACGCAGATCGGCCACCAGCCCACCGACGGGATCCAGCTGCAAGGTCGCGGTCATGTCCCCTCCGCCAAGGTCGCGTCGAGGGCCCGGCTGTACGCCAGCCACTCGGTGCGTTCGGCCGCCAGCGCGCGCCGGCCCGAACCGGTCAGCCGGTAGGTGCGGCGCTTCCGGCCGCCGACCGTGCTCCAGTCGCCGGTCAGGTAGCCGGCTCGCTCCAGCGCGCGAAGCGCCGGATAGACGGTCCCGGTGGGCAGGTCGAACCGGCCGCCGGAGCGCTGCCGGAGCGCCTCGATGACCGCGTAGCCGTGTAGCGGGCCGGGCTCGAGAACCGCCAGCAGCATGGCGTCCAGATGACCGCGCACACTGTCCTTCACAGGTAGGCAGCCTACGGATGGCCGACGCCGATCGGACCGTCCCGAGCCGGATATCCGGGCGGTCCCGGGGTGATCTCAGGGTTGTGGCCAGCGAATCTCCGGGTCCACACCCGATCCATAGGTAGGTTGCCTACTCATAACGTCGTCAGCGTCCCGCTCCCCGACCCGAGGACGCCCGATGTCGACTCCCCCCACGCGACGACCGCGGGGCACGCTCTGGCTGTTGCGGCTCAGCCTCGCCGTGCACGCCGTCTGCCTCGTCGCACAGCCGATCCTGGCCGGCCGCTATCTCGACGGCGACTACGACGCGATCGGCGCCCACAGCCTGAACGGTTCGCTGCTACCCGCCTCCGGCATGGTCGTCGGTGTCGCGGCGCTCGCCTACTGGGTGGCAGGCGGCGTCGGCTGGCCGCTGCTGTTGTTCGGTGGGCTCTGGCTGGCCGAGGGCTTCCAGATCGGCATGGGGTACGCCCGGGTGCTGGCGATCCACATCCCGCTCGGCGTCACCCTCGTCGTGGTCGGCCTCGGGCTCGCGGTCTGGGTGTGGCGCCCGGCGGCGGCGAGGCCCCGCCGCCGCGGACGGCTGAGCGAGCGGCTGGGCGAACGGCTCGGCCGGGCGGCGCGCGGACGGCGTTCCGGGAAGTCGACGCGCGCCGCACTCGACCGCATCGCGGCTGCCGGCGCGGCTGCCGGCGCGGCTGCCGGAGCGGCTGGCGGCACGGCTGCCGGAGCGGTTGGCGGGGCGGGTGGCGGCGCGGCTCCTGGTCACCTNACGGCTGGCGGCGCGGCTCCTGGTCACCTGCCGGGAGCGGACCGATGAGGCGCCGTCAGTTCCTCGGGCTGGTCGGTGCCGCGGCGGGCACGGTCGCGTTGGCCGGCGTCGCCGGATGCGACACCCCTGGCCAGACCGGCGAGCTCCTCGCCAGCGAGATCCCGCTGCCGGAGCCGTTCCGGGTGCCGCTGCCCGTGCCGCCGGTCAAGCGGCCGGTCCGCCGGGACGCGACCACCGACTGGTACGACATCGTCCAGCGCCGCGCCGAGGCAGAGATACTCCCCGGCGTCCGGACGCCGATCCTCGGGTACGACGGCGTGTTCCCCGGGCCGACGATCGAGTCGCGCCGCGGCCGTCGCACGGTCGTCCGGCACCACAACCGGACCGACGTGCCCACCGTCGTGCACCTGCACGGTGGTCACACCCCGGCCGACCACGACGGATGGCCGACCGACCTGGTGATGCCGCTCTCCGGGACCCACTCGCACTCCCACTCCCACCACCCCGGCCGGATCACGCAGGGCCGTCGCGACTACGTCTATCCGCTCGACCAGGAGGCCGCGACGCTCTGGTACCACGACCACCGGATGGACTTCACCGGCCCGCAGGTCTACCGAGGCCTGGCCGGCTTCCACCTGGTGCGGGACGCGGTAGAGGAGGCGTTGCCGCTGCCCAGCGGCGACCGGGAGATCCCGTTGATGATCGCCGATCGGGCGTTCGCCTCCGACGGATCACTGAAGTACCCCGCCATGGACCCGGCCGGACACACCGCCGGCCCGATGGACGACTGGATCGAGGGTGTCCTCGGCGACGTCATCCTGGTCAACGGTGCCCCGTGGCCGGAGCTGGAGGTCGTGGGCGCCCGCTACCGCTTCCGGGTGTTGAACGCCTCCAACGCGCGGCGGTACCGGCTGACGCTGGACCCACCCCCACCGGGCGGCCCCGCCTTCGTCCAGATCGGATCGGACGCAGGCCTGCTGGCCGCACCGGTCGAGCACGGCAACGTCGACATCGCACCGGCCGAACGCTTCGACCTGATCGTCGACTTCAGCGGCTACCGGCCGGGCCAGGTCGTGACGCTCCGGAACGGCTTCGGCGCCGGGGGCACCGGGCAGGTCATGCGGTTCCGGGTCACCCGGCGGGTCGCGGATGAGTCATCGGTGCCCGCGCGCTTGGCGGAGGTGCCCCCGCTCGTCCCACCGCGCGACGCGCCCCGGCGGCGATTCGCGTTCAGCCGGGGCCGGGTCGGCGACCGAGCGGGCTGGGTGATCAACGGCAAGCCGTTCGACCCCAGCCGGGTGGACGCCACCCCTCGCCTGGGGGAAATCGAGATCTGGAGGCTCTCCACCGACCTCCATCACCCGGTCCATATCCACCTCTCGCCGTTCCAGGTGCTGTCTCGCAACGGTCATCCGCCCGGCGCCTTCGATACCGGGTGGAAGGACACCGTTGACCTGCGTCCGGCCGAGACCGTGGAGGTGGCGGTGCGATTCACCGACTACCGGGGCCACTATCTCCTGCACTGCCACAACCTCGAGCACGAGGACATGGCGATGATGTCCACATTCGAGACAAAGTGACCAGGAGTACTCACGAGTCACTTTAAATACTTCCGATGGTTGATTAAGAGCACCCGAAGAACGTTGGCA
This sequence comes from Cryptosporangium minutisporangium, assembly GCF_039536245.1. Taxonomy (NCBI): domain Bacteria; kingdom Bacillati; phylum Actinomycetota; class Actinomycetes; order Cryptosporangiales; family Cryptosporangiaceae; genus Cryptosporangium; species Cryptosporangium minutisporangium. Next base: position 532,473 of record NZ_BAAAYN010000017.1, read on the forward strand.
CCAGCTCTTCGCGTTACTACCTTCCGGCATGAATCACAGACTTTTTTAGTCGGCCGTTGGACACATCGGACGGGCCGACATTTACCGCCACGCATCAAAGGAGCCCTGCCGCATGCCTCAGCGGCCCGGTCGATCCATGCCTACCGACAGCGAGCCCACGTCAGCGCCGCCGGTGCCCTCCCGCTGGGGGCGGCGCGGCCTGGTCACCGGCGTCATCGCCGCGGCCGGGCTCGCGGTCGCCGCGTGCAGCAAGGACGACGACGATCCGAAGTCCGGCAAGACCACGGCCTCGGGCTCGGACTCGGACTCGTCCGGCAGCAGTGCCGGCCAGGGTGACCAGGTCGCGGTGACGCCGACCGAGAGCCAGACCGCGGGCACCTCCCCCACCGGCGGCGACGCGACCACGAAGTCGCTCGACAAGTCCACCGGCGGCGGCTCCGAGCGACCGTCCGGACGGCAGGCCCGCACCGTTCGCACCTACCGCGAGCGCGACGAGTCCTACCTGGGCTCGAAAGCCGGGGATCAGCTGCGCGGCAGGCCGAGCGTCCCGTCGAAGGTCTACTCCGGGCCGGCCGCGGCCGCGACGGGCACGAAGGTCAGCTCCCCGCTCGTGTTCGCCGCAGACCCGGTGCTGCACCTGTTACGCCGGACGACGTTCGGTGTCACGCCGGAACTGGTCGCCGAGGTGCGCGAGACCGGCATCGACGCGTGGCTGAGCAAGCAACTCCAGCCGCAGTCGGTGTCCGAGTCCGGCGACGTGTCGACGGCCGAGGGCGTATTCAGCACGCACGGCAAGTCGATCAAGCAGCTCCGGGAGGACAAGGAGCGCCTCGGCGACCAGCGGCCCCACGCCGACCAGGAGAACGTCCGCCTCACCATCGCCCGGCAGATCTGGTCTAAGCGGCAGCTGTTCGAGGTGATGGTCGACTTCTGGAACGACCTGTTCCACGTCGCGAACCCGTTCGACGGCTCGGAGATGGTGCGGGCCTCGTTCGACGCGGACGTCATCCGTAAGCACGCGCTCGGCTCGTACGAGGACATGTTCCTGGCCGGCAACCGCCACCCGGCCCTGCTCCGCTACCTCAACCAGGACCAGTCCCGGAAAGACCGGGTGAACGAGAACCTGGCTCGCGAGAACATGGAGCTGTACTCGGTCGGCGTCGACGGCGGTTACACCGAGGTGGACGTCCGGCAGGCAGCGCTGCTGCAGACCGGCCGCCTGATCAAGGACGACGAGTTCTTCTACGACGACAACGCTCACCACCTGGGTCCGATCACGGTGATGGGGTTCAGCCACCCCAACTCGGAAGCAACCAGTGGCCTGGACGCCAGCGACGAGTACCTGAGTTACCTGGCGCTGCACCCGTCGACCGCGGACCGGGTCGCCCGGCAGCTCTGCCTGCACTTCGTCTCCGACACCCCGCCGGACACGCTGGTCGCCCGGCTGAAGAAGTCCTACCTGGACAACCGCTCGTCGATCGTGCCGGTACTGCTGACGCTGTTCTCGTCGTCGGAGTTCTGGGGCTCGGTCGGGCTCAAGGTGCGGCGTCCGATGGAGTACGTGGCGGCGACCTACCGGACTCTCGGCGTGAAGCCCGGCTCCGGCACTGACCTGCGGGACGGCCTGGCCGGCGTGCACAACCGGATGCGTGAGCTCGGGCAGTACCCGATGGGCCAGCCGTCGCCGAACGGCTATCCGCGCGTGTTCACCGCGTGGGCGTCGGCGGGAACCATGATCGAGGAGTGGAATGAGGCACGTTCGCTGGTCGCCGGCGGCCGAAAGGGCTTCACGTTCGTCAAGCCCGAAGAGCTCGTCGACGAACCGCCGGCCACCGCGGGGGAGTTCGTGGACGCGCTGAGCGTCCGCCTGGTCGGGCAGAAGCTCCCGGCGAAGGATCGCTCCGCGGTTCTCTCGGTGAGCGGACTGAGCGCGGACGCGACCGTCGACGCGACGTTCAACGGCGCGGTCACCGCGGTCGCGCGCGCAATCCTCGCCTCCCCCTACCACTCGTTCAAGTGAGGCCTCGCATGCTGCTCCAGCACCCCGACTGCCCGGACCTCCGCGCGCTCGGCCCAACCCTCGGCGATGCCGTGCTGCGTGCCGAAGCCACTGCCGTCGAGGTCGAGAACGCCGCCGTCCGAGACGAGTGGACCCGGCTGAACGAGGCGGAGGAGGCGCAGGAGGAAGGCCGCGGGATCACCCGCCGGACCGTGCTCGCGGGCGCCGGCCTGACCGCCACCACGCTGCTGACCAGCCAGTTCCTCAACGTCCGCGCCTCGTTCGGCGCCACCGGCACCGGCACGCTGATCCACGTCTTCCTGTTCGGTGGGTTGGACGGGCTGAGCCTGGTGGCGCCGGCGAACGACCCGGTACTCACGAAGGTCCGGCCTTCGTTCGCGCTTCCGGCAGGCTCGTCGATCCCGCTGGCCCGCGGGTTCGCGCTCAACCGCGCGTTCGAGCCACTACAGAAATATTTGGACGCCGGGGAGCTGGGCTTCGTCCCCGGAGTCTCCGACCCACGGCTCTCCCGGAGCCACTTCCAGTGCCAGGACGCCTGCGAACTCGGCGGGCTGCCCAGCGAGACGCAGGGCCGCGGCTGGCTGGACGTACTGACCGAGAAGCTCGGCACCGGCACCGCGTTCCGGTCGATCGGGGTGGGCAGCACGCTGCGCCGGTCGCTGGTCGGGACGCAGGGTGCGCTGGCGCTGCGCAACCTCGGCGCGCTGGCGATCAACGGCGACGAGAAGTTCCGGCAGCCGACCGCCGACGCGATCAAGACGATGTTCACCGGGCTCGACCACCCAGCGGCCGAGTCGGTGGAGGCTGCCGTCGGCGCCCTGGCTACCGCTTCCAAGATCAGTTCGGTGTCTTACGCTCCCGCGAACGGGGCTCAGTACCCGGCCGGTCTCGGCGACGGCTTCAAGACGCTCGCCCAGCTGATCAAGGGCGGGGCCAACGTCCGCACCGCCGCCGTCTCGATGGGCGGCTTCGACACGCACAGCAACCAGGGCACGAACGGCGGACACCTGTTCAACCAGTTCACCCAGATCGCGAAGGCGCTCCGAGCGTTCTTCGACGACCTCGGGGACGCCCGGAAGGACGTCACGGTCGTGCTCTCGTCGGAGTTCGGTCGCCGGGTCGCGCAGAACGGCGGCGGTACCGACCACGGGCACGGGAACGTCGTGACGATCCTGTCCGGAAAGAAGCTCGCCAGTTCGCTGATCGGCGAGTGGGGCGGGCTCGGGACGCTCGACAACGGAGACGTGCCGGAGTTCAACAACATGTTCGACGTCTTCGGCACGGTCGCCCAGGCGCGGTTCGGCTTGTCGGCGGCCGACGTCTCGGCGGTCTTCCCGAAGCGGAAGTTCGCGCCGCTGAAGATGTTCGCGTAGACGCCGAGCTCTGCGCGCTCTGCGCCCGGGGCGGTGTGCGTTTCGGCGCCCTATGGCCTGCCGAAGTGCACACCGCCCAGCCGCACGCGGCGCCGCTCGTTTCCTGGGGGGAGGGGGCGCCGCGGTGCGTCACTCCGCGACACCCCCTCCCCTATTCCTGGGCGGGGGCGTCGCCCAGGTCTGGCGGGTCCGACACCGCTGCTTGCGCGGGTCGGACCGGTCGGATGGTCGTGGTGGTCGTCGCCGACGGCCAGCCGGTGCCGACGCCCCGGAGCCCGGCACTCGAAGCCGCAGGCCGCGGAACCACCGGCCCATCGCCGGGCTCGCTCGGGGGCACCGGAGGCGCGGCCGACTCCCCGACGGCCGCGGATCCAGTGACCTTCACGTGCGAGTCGCGCGGCGCGTCCAGGTCGCCCGGTTCGAGTCGGAAGACCTCGGTCGGCACGTCCTCGGCCGTCGGCGGGCGCGGCCCCGGAACGATCGGTGCCCGCTCCGGCACCTGCCGGGACTCGGCGACGTCTGGACGCTCCATGGACTCCCGCGGTGCGGGAACCCCCGACCCGCGTAGGTCCAGGTTCTGCGGTGGCGCCACCTGCGGCGGCGAGTCGTAGACGTTGGGGTCGACGGGCGGCGGCATCGGCGCTGCTTCGGCGCTCGGCTCGGTGTTCCGAAACCGGGAACCCCAGGTCCACGGGTTCCGCGCCCGGCGCGGACGCCCACCCCGCCCGGCCGCCGAGGGCCCTGGTTGCACCGGCGGCGTCGACGAGACAGGCGGCGGCCCACTGACGGGCGGTCCGCCCGCCGACGGACCGGTACGGCCCGGCGGAGGCCCGACAGCACCCGGCAGAGGCCCGACAGCACCCGGCAGAGGTCCGGCAGCACCCGGCAGAGGTCCGGCAGCACCCGGCAGAGGTCCGGCAGCACCCGGCAGAGGTCCGGCAGCACCCGGCGGAGGTATCACCGCGCCCGGCGGGGGCGGCACACTGCCCGCCGCTGGGGACACCGGCCGCACCGCCGGCGGCCCGAGCCGCGGCGCCGGCGACACCGGCCGCACCGGAGGCGGCGTCGGCGGCACCGGGGGCGGCGTCGGCCGCGGCGGCGCGTCGACGTCGTCGACCCTGGCGAGGCGCTCGAACAGCTCGCCGCGGTCGAACGAGACCGTCTGATCCCGCGCCGGGTCGACGCGGTCCTCCGGAGCCGAGCCGTCCGACGGCGGCTCCGCCGGCTCCACGTAGGCCCGCCAATACGCCGGGGACACCTCGGGCTCCCGGGCCGGCGTGGACGAGGACGCCGCCACCGCGCCCTGCATCATCTGGGCGGCGAGCCACTCGTACACCTCCATCCAGGCCGATCCGAGCATCCCGCCCTCGGAGTTCGGGAACAACTCCCGCACGGCCCGCACCAGCGCCTGCCCCACGTACGGGTAGTGCTCCGCCGGCACGCCGTGGTACGTCGCGTGTTCCGCGCCGAGGCGGCGCAGGTCGTCCTCCAACGTCGCCATCGCGTCGAGGATCTCGACCGCGCGCAACAACTCCTGGACGATCCGCTCCCCGTGCAGACGGAGCTCGGCCGCCATCAGCTCCTTCGTCCGCGGCGCGAACGTCGGCAGGTGCCGGTACACCGCCGCCGAGAGATCCACCGGCCGCGCCGCGATCGCCGTCCGGGACTCCCGGAGCAACACCATCGTGGTGGAGTCCGGGCGGCGGATCTCTTGGGGCAGCCGCGGGGTCATCCCGGCCGTCCGGTTATGACCGAACTCTTCTCGACCGGCGCCTGCTGCGGTCGCTTGATCTCAGGCAGGCGCGGAGGGGGAAACGTGTTCACGGGCCGGGCTCGAAAGCTGAGCGCGACGCGGAGCGCGTCGCAGACCACGGCCGCCGGTGGCAGCCTCCACCCACATTCCTGCGGGGACCGGAGCCATCGCACCTGGCCGGTCCGGACCGTCGACGGCGGCAGGGTGACCCACGAGTCCTCCCCGTGCAGCAGTACTCCGGCGCCGGCCGCGGTGAGCCACAACTCCTGGCCGGGCCGCAGCTGCTGGCAGAAGAGCTGCGCCTGACCGACCTTGGAGCTGGAGATGGGCGCGAGGTACCCGTCGGCGCGGAGCCGTTCGTCGATGACCGTCACGACGTCCTCGGCGCCGTCCACGACGCCGGGGCCGGTGCTGGTCGGCATCAGTAGCGCGTACGGGTGCCCGGTCCACCAGCGGTCGACCTCGGTGGGCGTCTTGACCACGCACTCGGCGACCGTCGCTCGGCACCGATCGCCGGCCGGGCCGATGCCGGGGTCGACCGCGTGCGGGCTGGACGTCCGGCAGCGCGGGCGACCACAGCGGTAGCGCTGCAGCTGCGGCGACCACCACGCGCCCGGTGCGACCGGCCAGCCGGCCCGGAGGTACTCGTGGGCCGCGGCGGTCAGGACCGCACGCTCGAGCCGCGCGCTCATCGGGCCACCGCCGCTCGAACCCTGACCGCACCTGCCGCGGCGTCTTCGGGGGCGGCGTAGGACCAGGAGACCGCCCAAGCCGTGGCCTCGACATGGGTCGCGCCGACGTCGAGGCCGGGACGTGGTGCCGCTGGCAATGGCACGGTGGCTGCGACCTGGACGATCCCTAACGCCCTACGGCCACTCTCGTCGGGAAAAATGTTCCGTGCCATGCAGCACCCCTGTCCTTCTCTACCTCGCAGCGCGTCCGGTTCGCCACGGACACCGCTTTTCCATTCACCAGAGAGGCCGATACGGGAGACGACGACGCACCCGGTCGTTTACGGCCCCGGCGAATAATCCGATCATGACACCGCGGCGCCAATTCACCTCGTAGCCGGAACTCATTTCGCCGTTAACAGATCCTTAGTTACCGGTGTGACTGGAGTGGCTGCAAAGAACTATTCGCCATCTCAGATAGCGAGTCACTTAACAAAGCCTCAGGCCAACGACGACTCTCGTCACACCGTCCACACCAGAGCCTCGAGGACCCTGGCTATACGCTGGTCAGCGCCGTGCCCAAACGGCCGATCAGAACAAGCCCCAGGGCGTCGGATCGCCCCGAAAGAGTGCGGAACGTCGCTTTTCGCGAGCCCGTACGGATCGTTGCCTTTTCGTGATCGATCCGTCGGCCGAGACCCGTATCCACTCGTCACTTCGTTGCGAATTGTCGCCCTCGGGAAATAGCGGAATTCGATCCGGAAAATTGCCCGCCATCGCGGGATCCCGGCCCACTTCCGAAGAAGACCCGCCCAATTCATCGGGACATATGTCCCGCCACTCCGGGACGAAAATGGCGACTCGCAATTTGCACGCTATCAGCGCGAGAAAACAGCGAACAACAGCCCCGCAGAGGCCGGCTGCACCGCTGCAGGACGCCACCGGCACCGGGCGCCCGAGCCCCTCACCCCCTGCCGACGTCGGGCACAGAAAGAAGGCCTACTCCGGCGTCGTTGCCGGAGTAGGCCTTCTGCTCGAGGTAGGTCAGCCTCGCGAGGGGAACCCCTCGAAGTGACCTCCGTGGCGTGCGAATCGCGCCCAGAGCGCCGACACCGTCCGATCGTCCCCGAGGGCGACGGCGACCGGCTGACGCACGACCTCGACCACCACCAGGTGCGGGTACTGCCCGCTCGTCTCGAAGAAGTCGACGTCACGTGCCCAGCAGGCGGATGCGATGGCCGGACGCGCGGCGGCGACGTCACCGGCGCCGATGCCATCGGGGCACCACAGGTAGACCCGCTCGCCGTAGGGCTTCCGGCACGTGAACAGCACGGCCGGGAGCTTCCCCCTGGGCGACACCACCCCGGCTTCGGCGCAGGCCACCCGGATCCGGTGCGGGGTGATCACCGTCCACACTTCGGCGAACGCCCATCGACGCAGCGGCGGCACCAGCGCCACCACGGCTAAGAGCGCGGTGACGACGCTCAGCCCGGTCAGGCCTCCGAACGCTCGTGCGCTCGCCCACCACATCAACGGAACAGCGGCAACCGCCGCACCTTCGTACCGCCACCGCCAGAGGACGGTGGTCGGTAACGGACGTGCGACCACCGGTCGCGCCGGCCAGTCGGGCGCTGCGCCGCGGCGCAGCACTCCGGTCGGCGGACGTAACTCGGCAGCTCGATCCACCGTCTCTTCGCGGTGATCGTCTTCCCCACCCTGATGCCAGCCTTGCGGCCCCGAGTTCATCTGGCACCCTCCATGCCGTGGTATCCGGTTGTGCCGAGCACCAAGCCGGGACCAGACCGGCGTGCGCCGCCGGCTCCGTCCGCCGATGACGTCGTCCATCCGCGTAAACGGGAGATCCCGCAGCCGTGCCGGCTACGGGAGGAGTCGAGACTTGGTGGGTTCCACTGGATAACGGCGACCCGCCACAGCGGTCCGCTCCGAGCGAGACTTACGCACCCAATAAGCTCGCGATACGAAAGGGCCCGCCCCCCGACTGGCCGGGCCGTGTGCACCGGTTGCTCGTTGGCTACCCTCCCTTACAGGTAGTAAAGATCCTGGCACGCGCGGGACGGTGAGGGCAAGTGCCACTGGCAGTCGTCGAGCCGACAGAAACCGCAATCGCCAGAGCGGATTCGAGCCACTCCTGTCACTTCTGCAACAGGAGCGAGAAAATCCCAGAAACGCCCCTCCTAGCTGCCGGAACGGGATTCCCGCGACACTCGGGCAGCCTTGGATCGCGACACATCTGCGATTGTTGCCACCAGTGTGACCACTGTGATCGGACGACTGGTAACGTCCCCGCCTGGCCATGGCAAATGCCATTCCCACGACAACGACCCCTGTCTCGGGAACGGTTTGTCATGGCCCTGAGGAGCAACTAGCCGTGGTGGGAGAACGCACCCCGACCTTGCGTCGGCGCGAACTCGCGGCGCGGCTGCGAGCGCTTCGCCATGCGTCCGGAAAGACGATCGAGGAGGTCGCCAGGGAGTTACTGTGCTCCCCGACGAAAATCAGTCGAATCGAAACCGGTCGACGCGGCGCGGTTCTCCGCGATGTGCGCGATCTCTGCCGCTTGTACGACGTTTCACCCGCCGAGCAGGAACACCTCATGGCGCTCGCGCGGGAGAGCAAGGAACGCGCCTGGTGGCAGGGGTACGACATCGACGCGTCCTACCGGACCCTCATCGGCCTGGAGTCTGCAGCCACCGCTATCTCCGACTACCAGCCGAATGTGGTGCCCGGTCTGCTCCAGACGCCCGACTACGCGCGGGCACTCATCCGGGGAGCAGGTGAAAGGAGAACCGAGCAGGAGATCGAGGAGAAGGTGACGCTCCGGATCAGCCGCCAGCGGATCCTCGATCGTCCCGAGCCGCCGTACGTGTCGTTCATCATCGACGAGTCCGCGACCCGTCGGCTCGTCGGTGGCCGCGAGGTGATGGTGCGACAACTGGACGCGCTCCTCGCGGCCTGCGAACGGCCACAGATCGGCCTGCAGGTGCTCGACTTCGAGGCCGGCGCTCACCCGGGATTGCCGGGCAGCTTCGGTATCGCGGAAATCGAGGAGAGCCCAGCTTCGAGCATCGTCTTCGTCGAGGGCCACCAAGGTGACTTCTACTTGGAGGGATCCGCCGATCTGAAGCGCTACCGGCGCATCTTCGACCAGCTCAGATCGATTGCTCTCTCGCCGAAGAGTTCCGTGGAATTCATCACCGCAGTGCGCGACCAGATCCGCGCCTCCGAGCCCCGCTGACCGACCGCGCACAACGCGGATCCCGATCCCGAAGCAGCGCAGAACCGGCGATCAACCGATCGTCGGCGCTGCCGCAGGTCCCGCCCATGACGCCGCACGGCCGCCTTCGGGACGACCAGCCAGACCAACTTCCTTCCCGAACCAGCAGCAAGGCGGACAAGCATGGACAGCAGCGAGTTCTCAGCGGCCGGATGGCGTAAGTCCCGGCACAGCTCCACGATCAACTGCGTCGAGGTGGCGGAGACGCCGACCCTGATCGGCGTACGCGATTCGAAGGACCGCGGTGGCCCGGTCCTTCGGTACCCGGCCGGCCGCTGGGCCGCATTCCTGAGCGGCGTCAAGCTCGGAGAGTTCGACCGCCCGTAACGAAAGCCGCACGCACGGAGCCGCCCGACCGGCGGCTCCGTGACGCACGAGCGAAGTCAGAGCGCCGGCTCCAGTTGCGCAACGAGGCGCGACTTGGGCTGGGCGCCGACGACGGTCCGCACCGGCTCCCCATCGCGGAACAGCATCAACGTCGGCGCTCCGAGGATCCCGTAGTCGCGGGTGGCGTTGGGGTTGACGTCGATGTCCAGCGACACCACCCGCACCCGGCCTGCCCACTCCTCGGCCAACGACTCGAGCACCGGCCGGACCCGCTTGCACGGCGCGCACCAGTCGGCCCAGAAGTCCACCAGTACCGGCACGTCGGACATCAGGACCTCCTCTGTCCAGGTCGCGTCGGTCACCGGCTCGATCGAATGTGCAACAGCAGACACGCAGCCTCCTTCGGTAAGGAGGAGGTCAGCGCAGGGGCGTGAACGCGCAGAGCGGATCCGGCGCCGCAGCACCGTCGAGCGAACCCCCGGCGACCGCCGCCGTCAGGCGAGCTCGCACGGCCGACAGGCTGGCCACGCAGTCGTCGATCTCCGCGATCTTCCGCCGGTAGACGGCGACCGATGCCGGGCACGAGTCGCCGCTGGCGTACCCGGCGCGTAGGCACTCGACGAACGGCCGAGTCTCTTCGAGCGCGAACCCGATCCCGACCAGCGTCCGGATCTCCCGGACCACCTGCACGTCGGTCTCGTCGTACTCGCGGTAACCGTTGCTGCTGCGTCGAGCCGAGAGCAGCCCCAACGCCTCGTAGTGCCGCAGCGCACGCGTACTCGTCCCGACCCGCTCGGCCAGTGCACCGATCCGCATCGCCGACCTCCTCGAAACCAACGCTAAAGCTTGACGCGGACGTCAAGGCAAGGCCTAAACGACGACGCCACCGCCCGCAGCATCCATCGCACGGTAGATCCGCTGCTCCGAGATCGGGTAGGCGGTGCCGAGCGACTGCGCGAACAAGCTCACCCGCAGCTCCTCGATCATCCAGCGGATCTCACGCACGGCGTCGTCCGTGCGCCGCTCCGGTGGAAGCCGGTTCAGCCAGTCCCGATACACCTCGGTCACCTGCTCGATCCGGTCCTGCCAGCCCCGATCGCGCGCCGGGTCACGCCGCACCGCCTCCAGCCGCCGCTGCATCGCCTGCACGTAGCGCTGCACGTTGGCCAGCCGCCGACGTCCGGTCGCCGCGACGAACCCCGGGTAGACCATCGCCTCGAGCTGCGCCTGGACGTCCGCCCTGGCAGCCGCGGGCACCGACGGCAGCAGCGCGGCCACGGCGTGGGCGGCGGTCAACACCTGCTCCACCCGCTTCAGCACGTCGAGCGTCGTCTCCACCAGTGAACCCCGGACCGCGTCTCGCAGCTTCGCGAACCCGGAGGCGTCCCAGGCCGGGCCACCAGCGGCGGCGATCAGCTCGTCCGCGGCCGCGGCGACGCAGTCGGCCAGCAGCCCCGGAACGCTGCCGTGCGGGTTGCGGCCGAGCGCCAACTTCGCGCTGTTGGACAGCGACGAAACCACGGTCTTGTTCGGCGAGGGCACGGTCAGCAGCACCAGCCGTCGGGTCCCGGTCAGCATGGCGCGTCGCTGGTCGGCCGGGGTGTCGAGCAGCCGCACCGCGACGCTGTCGCCTTCGTCGACGAGCGCCGGGTAGGCCTTCACCAGGTAACCGCCGCGCCGCCGCTCGACGACCTGCGGCAACGTGTCGAGAGTCCAGGCCTTCAGCCCGGTCTGCTCGAGGTTCAGCACCTCCGTCGCGGTCTCCCCGCCCCCGTCGGTCCCGTTTTCGGATATCGACGCCGAGCCACGGGCACCGTCGGCGCCTGGTCGATTCGGGCCGGCACCGGTCGGCGCAGCAGCCTCGGCACCGCGGTCCCCGCGACCCCTGCCGTTACGTCCGCGGCGAGACCGGCGTGGCTCCTCGGGTGCGGTGAGTGCGGTCGCGATCGCGTCGCGCACCTGCGGCTTGAGCTCGCGCTGCAGGACGACGAGGTCCTTGCCCTCGCCGACCCGGCGCCCGCGCTCGTCCTCCACCCGGAACGTCATCGCGAGGTGGTCAGGGATCCGGTCGTCCTGCCAGGCGTCGACCGGGAGCGAGATGCCGGTCAGCCGCCGCAGCTCGGCGACGAGTGCGACCGGCAGCGGGCCATCCTCTGGTGAGATGCCCGCCAGCACGGCCTTCGCGACGTCCGGCGCCGGAACGAAGTTGCGCCGCAGCTCCTTGGGCAACGACCGGATCATCGCGGTGACGACCTCGTGCCGCAGACCGGGCACCTGCCAGCCGAACTGGTCGGGGGTGATCTGGTTGAGCACCGCGAGCGGAATGTGGACGGTGACGCCGTCGGCCGCGGTGCCCGGCTCGAACTGGTAGGTCAGCTTCAGCCGCACACCGTCGGCGTCCCAGAAATCGGGGTAGGCGGTCGTGATGTCGAGCTCGCCGGCGGCCTGGCTGACGAGCATCGCCGCCGAAAAATCGAGCAAATCGGGCGTCTCCCGCGACGCCTTCTTCCACCAGCTGTCGAAATGGCGGGCCGAGACCGCGTCGGCCGGAATCCGCTCGTCGTAGAAGTCGAAGAGCGTCTGGTCGTCGACGACGAGGTCGCGACGGCGGGCCCGGTGCTCCAGCTCCGCCGCGGACTTGAGCAGCTCGCGGTTCCGGCTGAAGAACTTGTGGTGGGTACGCCACTCCCCCTCGACCAGCGCGTGCTGGATGAACAGGTCGCGGGAGAGCGCCGGGTCGATCTTTCCGTAGGTGACCGTCCGTCCGGCGATCAGCGGGATGCCGTAGAGCGTCACCTTCTCGGTGGCCAGCACGGCGCCGCGCTCGGCGTCCCAGTGCGGCTCGCTGTACGTCCGAATGGCGAGGTGACCGGCGAGCGGCTCGACCCACTCCGGCTCGATCCGCGCGGTGATCCGCCCCCAGAGCCGGGACGTCTCGACCAGCTCGGCCGCGACCACCCAGCGTGGCGGGCGCTTGGCGAGCGTCGAGCCGGGGAAGATCGCGAACTTGGCGCCGCGAGCCCCGTAGTACTCGGTCAGCGGACGCCGCCCGCGCGCAGGCGGCTCCTTCGCGTTCGCCCGCTCGTCGCGCATACCGATGTGCGAGAGCAGGCCCGCCAGCAGCGAGACGTGAATGTTCCGGCCGTCGGTGCCGGGGTCGGCCTGGCGGTCGACGGTCACCCCGAGCCCGCGGACGATCTGGCGGAGCTGTCCGTGCAGGTCCTGCCACTCGCGCACCCGCAGGTAGTGCAGGAACTCGGACTTGCAGAGCCGCCGGAACCCGCTGCCCGACAACTCGCGCTGCTGTTCGCGCAGGTAGTTCCAGAGCAGCAGGTAGGACGAGAAGTCCGAGTGCTGGTCGGCGAACCGCTTGTGCTTCTCGTCCGCGGCCTGCTGGTGCTCGGTCGGGCGCTCCCGCGGATCCTGGATCGACAGCGCGGCGGCGATCACCAGCACCTCGGGGACCACGCCGTTCTTGTCGGCTTCCAGCACCATCCTGGCCAGCCGGGGATCGATCGGTATCTGCGCGAGCTGCCGACCGACGGCGGTGAGCTGCACACCGTCCGACTTGGTTTTGGTGTGGAGGGCACCGAGCTCGGACAGGAGCTGAAGACCGTCGGTGATGTTGCGTTTGTCCGGCGGTTCGACGAACGGGAACGCGGCGATGTCGCCCAGCCCGAGCGCGGCCATCTGCAGGATGACCGACGCCAGGTTCGTGCGGAGGATCTCCGGGTCGGTGTACTCCGGGCGGGACTCGAAGTCGGCCTCGGTGTAGAGCCGGATGCAGATGCCGTCCGACAGCCGGCCGCAGCGGCCCTTGCGCTGGTTGGCCGAGGCCTGCGAGATCGGCTCGATCGGCAGGCGCTGGACCTTCGTGCGGAGGCTGTAGCGGGAGATGCGGGCGGTGCCGGGGTCGATCACGTACTTGATGCCGGGGACGGTCAGCGACGTCTCGGCGACGTTGGTGGCGAGCACGATCCGGCGGCCGGAGTGCGGCTGGAACACCTTGTGCTGCTCGGCGGCGGCCAGCCGGGCGTAGAGGGGAGCGATCTCGGTGTTGCGCAGCTTCTCTTTGCCGAGCGCGTCGGCGGTGTCGCGGATCTCCCGCTCGCCGGAGAGGAAGACCAGGATGTCCCCGGGGCCCTCGCCGGACAGCTCGTGCACGGCGTCGATGATCGCCTGGGTGACGTCGCGTTCCTTGTCGGCGTTCTCGTCATCGGGGTCGACGACGGGCCGGTAGCGGACCTCCACGGGGTACGTGCGGCCGGACACCTCGACGATCGGCGCGTCGCCGAAGTGTTGGGCGAACCGCTCCGGGTCGATCGTCGCGGACGTGATGATGAGCTTCAGGTCCGGACGCCGGGGCAGCAGCTGCTTGAGGTAACCGAGCAGGAAGTCGATGTTGAGGCTTCGCTCGTGCGCCTCGTCGATGATGATCGTGTCGTATCGGCGCAGGTCGCGGTCGCGCTGGATCTCGGCGAGCAGGATGCCGTCGGTCATCAGCTTGACCACGGTCTCGTCGCTGACCTGGTCGGTGAAGCGGACCGTATAGCCGACGGCGTCGCCCAGCTCGGTACCGAGCTCCTCCGCGATGCGCTCGGCCACCGTTCGGGCGGCCAGCCGGCGGGGCTGCGTGTGGCCGATCAGACCCCTGATGCCGCGCCCCAGCTCGAGACAGATCTTCGGGATCTGCGTGGTCTTCCCGGAGCCGGTCTCACCGGCGATGATCACGACCTGGTGGTCGCGGATCGCGGCGAGGATCTCGTCCTTCTTCTGGCTGACCGGCAGCGCCGGAGGGTAACTGACCTCCGGCACGTTGTCGCGGCGGGCCGCCAGCTTGGCTGCCGCCTGGTCGACCGCCTCGGCCGCCGTGCGCAACGCCGTCTGAGCGGCCTCGGGGTCGCGAAGACCGCCGACCCGGTCCAGCTGGCGACGCAACCGATGCTCGTCGCGAAGCGTCAACTCGGGTAGGCGTGATCGGAGGTCCGCGATGTCAATCGGGGCTGCGGTGGCCACCGGGGCCGATTCGTTCGTCATTGCGCCATCCAGCGTAGGCGGGCGAAGGCGATACCGCCGACTGCGTTTTGCCTACCGGTTACTGATCAGGCAATTCACAGGCAACTACGCGGTCGTTCACAGCGTGGCCGTGTTTCACAGGCTCAGGCCGCCGTGGGCGTGGTCCAGGCGGCGGTCCGGCAAGGCGGAGGTTCGTCCGACTGCCGCTCGTTTCTTGGCAGTTGTATCCGGACGGGCCGACAACGCGGCCGGTCGTCGTCTGGGCCTCGGCCACGGCGGGTTGCTGGCCTGTGAAGCATGGCCTAACTCTGTGCTCGCGGCCGAACAGTGAGATCGCGATCTCAGGGTCACCCCCGATGCCGCGAGCCCTGAGTCAGGAGATTGTTGGAGTAAATCGACGATGCCACGCGTTGGAGGAGCGAGGAGGGAGGCGACCGTTGCCGATCGTGTACAGCCGCAGTGACGCGGCGTCTATGCCCGGACTGCCCGCGCTAGCGGATCGGCAGTCGCCCCTGCTGCCCTCGACGCCGGTCGGGCGTCAGGTGCAGTGGCTCTGCGAGGTGTCCCACCGGGCGCCGATCTCGGACGCCGAGCTCCGTGCCCACACGTCGTTGCCCTCGGTCTCCACCCCGCCCGGGCTCCGCGTCGAGTCGTTCCGCGCCCAGCCCCGGCAGGCCGAGCGGCGGGCCTACGCGGTGCTGCGGGACGCCGACGGCGACCGGCACCACTTGATGCTGGAGACCGACGCGGCCGGTCGTATCCGCGCTCTCCGCTTCACCCCTATTCCTCGGTCCTGGGCCGAGCTGGGCGACACGGTCCGGGGCCTGGCGCCCCGCGCGTCGTTCCTGGCCAGCGAGATCGACCGGGACGGGCAGATCCGGCCGGTGTACGGCGTCGCGCCGACCACTCCGCGGCCGATCGGCTCTGCCATGGCGCTGTACGTGCTGGGCGCCCTCGCGCACGCCGCCGGTCAGGGTCGGCTCCGCTGGGACGAACCGCTCGCGGTCCGCGACGCGTGGAAGACCGATCTGACGTCCTCGGTGGGCTCGGTGCCCGACGGCACCATGCTCGCGCTGCGGCGCTACGCCGACGACGCGATCTTCTCCGGCGACGCGTCCGCGATCGACCACCTGCTCGGGCGGCTCGGTCGCGGTGCGGTCGAAGCGCAGCAGGTCCGGTTCGGCCACGCGCAGATCGGCGCCAACCTGCCGTTCCTCACCGCCCGCGAGACCACTCAGCTCAAGACGCATCCGCACGTGGGCGAGGAGTACCTCGCCACCGACGGACCCCGGGAGCGGCTCGGCTACCTGCGGGACGTCGTCGCGCACCTGCCCCGGCCCACCGGTTTCCCCGACGAACCGCGCTTCACCGACTCGGTGGAGTGGTTCGCGTCCCCCGCCGACGTGTGCCGGGCGTTCGCCGGGCTCGTCCGGCAGGCCACGACCCAGCCGGCGGTCGGTGCCGTGCTCGGGCAGCAGGGCACTGCGTCCCTGGGCCTGGACGTCGGGCGCTGGCCGGTCGGGTGGAGCAAGGGCGGCGCCGAGCCAGGCGTCGTCACCGAGAACTTCCTGGCCGGGACGCCGAGCGGGCGGACGTTCGCGGTGTCCCTGATGGTGACCGACCCCGACCGCCCGCTCGACGTCGACGCGACCCGCGCCGTGCTGCGCGCTTGCGCCGCAGGCGCGTTCACGCTGCTGCTGGGCTGACCCGTTCTGGCTGCCCCGCGACGCCGCGCCATGGGGCGCCAGCCCAGGCGAACGCCGCGCGGTGACGCCCCACCCCGACCAGCCCCGCGCGGCACGCGCCCGACGCCGGCGCTACCCGCCCGACCGAGCACGAGTCGCGCGCCTGACCTCACCGCCGCCCGCGCAATGACGTCGAATCGGCCTCCGAGCGCGCTGTGAAGGCCGATTCGACGTCAACGGGCGTGGGACCGCGGGCACGCGCGCTCGCGGGGTGTGCGTGGTTCGCGGGCCGGGCTGGGGGTGCGGCCACCAGGCAGGCGCGGAGGGCCGGAGCTAGCGTTGCGGGCATGGGAGACACCACTGTTGCGTTGCTCGGCACCGGGGTCATGGGTGCCGGAATGGCCCGGAACATCGCGGCTGCGGGCTTGGCCCTGCGGGTGTGGAACCGCACCCGCGCGAAGGCGGAGCCGCTCGCCGCGGTCGGTGCGGTCGTGGCGGACACGGCGGCGTCCGCCGTGGACGGCGCGAACACCGTGGTCACTATGCAGTTCGACACCGACTCGGTGGCCGCGGCGATCGAAGCCGCCGACCCGGCGCCGGGAACGGTCTGGATCCAGTCGGCCACTGTCGGCGTCGACGGCGCCGCCCGGCTGGCCGACCTGGCCGCCGCACGGAACCTGATCTACGTCGACGCGCCGGTGCTCGGTACCCGCAAGCCGGCCGAGGACGGCACGCTGGTCGTGCTCGCGTCCGGCCCGGACGACGCCCACGAACGGTGCGCTCCGGTGTTCGACGCGATCGGGGCCCGGACGCTCTGGGTCGGCCCGGCCGGGAACGGCTCGCGGCTCAAGCTGGTGGCCAACCTCTGGGTCGCCACCGTCACCACGGGAGTGGCGGAGGTTCTCGCGCTGGCCGGCAGCCTGGGGCTCGACCCCCATTTGTTCTTCCAGGCGGTGAAGGGCGGTGGCCTGGACGCCCCGTACGTCCACCTCAAGGGCGGGGCGATGCTCGCCGACAACTATGCTCCGTCGTTCACGATGGAGGGCGCCGCGAAGGACACCCAGTTGATCGTCGCGGCGGCCGCGGAGAACGGGCTGGACCTGCCGGTCGCGCGGGCGGTCGCCGAGCGTTTCGCGGCCGGGGTCGCCGCCGGGCACGCCGAGCTGGACATGGCCGCCACCTACCTCAACTATCGCGCCGAGTGACCGGGGCACGTCCAGGCGGGCGCGGAGAGCGACGGCCCGCCGCACGATCCGCCGCGGGCGCGCGTCCGGCGCAGGGTTTGGAAGTGGGTGCGCCGACCGGCCGCCCGCGGCGCCCGACCAAGGCCGACCTGCAGGCCTCCTACGACCTCGCGATCCCGGACACCGTCGGCCCGGGCCTGCGGGTGCTGTTCTGCGGCATCAACCCGAGCCTCTGGTCCGGCTGGAGCGGGCACCACTTCGCCCGCCCGGGGAACCGGTTCTGGCCGGCGCTGCACCGCTCGGGCTTCACGCCGCGGCAGCTCGATCCGTCCGAGTCCGATGCGCTGCTGGCGCTCGGACTCGGCAACACCAACCTGGTCAACCGGGCGACAGCCCGCGCCGACGAACTCACGCCCGACGAGCTGCTGGCGGGCGGGGAACGGCTGGTCCGCACGGTGCGGCAGTGGCGTCCGGAGTGGCTGGCGGTGGTCGGCGTGACCGCGTACCGGGCCGCGTTCGGGCGGAAGGACGCGCGGATCGGACCGCAGCCGGAGGATCCGCTGTTCGCGCCCACGCAGGTCTGGGTGTTGCCGAACCCCAGCGGCCTGAACGCTCATTACGACCTCCCTGCCCTGGCCGCCGAGTTCCGACGGCTCAAAGACGCGGCTGAGCGTTAAGCCGTCTGTTAACCGTCTTGTGCGGTTGGGGACGCATGATGTTTTTGGGACTGCAGTGACCCCAGTTCCGTTAAGCCCGTTCATTGACCTGTACGTTCGTCTCGTCCCCTTGGTTCGTGGGAGGTTTCCCGATGCCGGTTTCTGTCGTGCTCCGGGGAGGCCCCGTTCGGGAGCGGGTCATCGACCTGCCAGTGGACGAGGCTCCGGAACTGCTGCCGATCCAAACTGCTTCCGGCGAGACGCCGTACCGGCGCACCGGAGCCCGAGACAAGCAGGGTCGCCGGGTGTACGAGCCGGCACGGCTGATCGACCGCCTGATGCGCTGACGCCTCACCGCGGAGCACGCTCCCACTGGGCGGCCCCAGGACGGGGCCACCGTTAGTATCGGACTGCTCGAGGAGACTGCGCAGCTCGCCGCTCATCTGGACCAACTGGTCGGCGTGGCGAGACTGTTCCGCGCTGCGTCGGTAGTCCTCGGCAATCCCGTTGATCGCCGAGATCGAGTCCGCGATCTCGGTACTACCGCTCGCCACCCCGGTGACGCCCCGGTTCATCTCCCCGGTGGTCAGGTCCTCCACCGCGGCCGCGATCGTCGCCTGGCCTTCGGTGATCTGGGTAATGACATCGGCGATCTGCCCGATCGCGGCCACCACGGCACCCGATCGCGACGGTGTTCAGCATGAATACCCAGGCGAGCAGCGCGGGTGCCGCCAGGCCGCAGGAGATCTCGACGTCGACCACCCGGCGATCGGCTCTCACCAGCGGACGCGGCGGGTCATGCAGCGGTCAGGGCGCGCGGGTTGTTGTCGACCAGGGTCTTGGCGATGCGCACTCCAGGGCCTCACCGAGCCGGTACAGCTTTCGGGGCCGCTCACCTGGCAGTGTCGGTGGCACGTCGGGGCCGGTTGCGGGCTTCAGGTCACCGTCGCGGACCCACCCGCAAACAGCTGCCTGACTGACGCCGCACCAGCAGGCGACCTGCGCACGGGTCAGCATTCGAGCAGTCAACCAATGGGGACAGAAGTTTCCTCGGTGATCTCAGCGTCGCCGCCGACGGAGGTAGACGGCTCCGAAAGCCACGACGGCCAGAACAAGCGCCCCACCGAGCGCGACGGCGGTCCATGCCCACCCCGCCGAGACGAACTGCAGGACGTCGGACGCGAGACCGACGATGGCCAGCAGGGAGGTTACTGCGGCGGCCCCGACGAGTGCCTGGATCACCGAGCGGGATCCGTGCGCCGTGGACTCGGGTTCGACCTCGGCCGGTTCTGGCTGATTGGAGGGGCTGGGCCGTTGAACTTGCGAGTCAGTGGCGGCCCGCTGCACAGCGTTGACGAGTCGCGTGACGTCGTAGTTGAAGGTTTCGTTGCGAAGTTCCAGGTAAGGACGTTGCACGAGCGGGCGGATGGCTGGGGAAAGTTTGCGGGCTTTCGGTAGCCGGGCGCCGCCCATCAGGACTGGAATGACCGTCTTGTTGTGGGTGATCGCGTGGGCGATGTTGGCCAGCGCCACATCTCTCTCGTCCGTCTTACTGGCCGACCAATCGGGACCGATTATCACGAGCAGCACCTTGTAGTCGCGGCCAGCCGCCCCGATCGCCTCCCGCCAGCGGGAGTGCGACACCGCCACGGGGGCTATCACAGCCTGCTCACCGAAGGCTGCCTTCAGTGGGAGCGCGAGGACAGCGGCGGCCACGGGGCCAATAGCGGCGACGACGGGCCAATCCGATGGCAAGTATTCGATCAGGACCGTGGCAGGGTCCGTGGGCGCTGAGGCTGCGGAGTCACGCGGATCCGACATGGGAATGTTGCTGGACTCGTGGACGAACCCAAGGTCCGCAGCGCTCACATCTGCGTGCTGGCCTACGTCGTGATCGTCCAAGACGCCCCCTGGCGGCGGCCCGTTCTGATCACTCCACGGTAGGACGACCCCGCCCGGCTGTCTCGCCTACCGGCTCACTCGGGGGTTCGGAGCCGTACTCCTCGTGAAAGCGGCGCGAGAACTCGGCCTGCGCCTCGGCGAATGCCCCGCTGCTGCTCGCGGTCGAGGTGGTCAGCGGCCCGGGTGAGGGCGGCAGCCGCCTCACGCTGCCCCGGCACGCGCTCCAGGGCAGAGGGGCGCAGCGCGGCCCTCCAGGTGACCAGAGCCGTCTTCTTTTCGGCCCGGAAGACCGTCCACCCAGCGGGGCGAACTCGCCCCGCGACATGGGAACGCACAGCAGGCCCCGGTACCTGTCCGACGTGGCTTCCTGCAACGCGCACGGGCGGCGCCGAGTGGAGCCGTACTCGGCGCGGTCGACGCGCCAGACTTACCTGGCGCGGGTGGCGAAGATCGACGACGTGGTGCTGACTGTGCGGGCTGGTCACTCGGACGTGGCGGTGACGAAGCGTCACTACATCAAGGTGGGCATCAACGACCTCGCGGAGGCGACTCGCGCGATGTCTGCGTACTTCGACTAAGCAGTACGAGCGTTACGGTGCAACGGGCGCGCAACGGGCAAACAGAAGGCCCTCCCCCGGCATCCCGGGAAAGGGCCTCTGACCTGCTGTTTCTGCCTCAACCATGCGCGCGCTCGGAGGGACTCGAACCCCCAACCTCTTGATCCGTAGTCAAGTGCTCTATCCGTTGAGCTACGAGCGCGGGTCGTTCGGTTCGAAAGCATAGCGCAGCCCCAGGGGTGCTTGCTGGGACCCCCGTCCCCCGTCGGACACGCTCGATTCGCCGACCGCGAGTGCGAGGGGGGCGCTCCCGACCCGCCCCGCCGACCGTTCCGGGGCTGCGGCCGCGGGGAGACGGTGGGGCGGAAAGACACTAGGGACAACGGGTTGATCTGGCATAACGTGGCTGAATGCCTCCCCCGTCCCACCTGTTGGCGTTCACCGTCACCGCACTCATCATCGTCGCCATTCCCGGGCCGAGCGTGCTCTTCGTGATTGGGCGGTCGCTCTCACTCGGGCGTCGTGGCGGCCTGATGAGTGTGCTCGGGAACACGTTGGGGATGCTGCCGCAGATCGTCGCCGTGTCACTCGGTGTGGGTGCGGTGGTCGCGAAGTCGGTGCTGCTGTTCCAGCTCCTGAAGTTCGCCGGAGCCGCGTACCTCGTCTACCTCGGCGTCCAGGCGATCCGGCACCGGCGCTCGGCGGCCGAAGCGGAGCCGGCGCAACCGCAGTCCGCGCGGCGCCTGATCTGGCAGGGGTTCGTGGTGGGGCTCACGAACCCGAAGTCGATCGTGTTCTTCGTCGCGGTGCTACCGCAGTTCGCCGACCACTCAGCGGGCCAACTACCGCTGCAACTCGCGGTGCTGGGCGTGATCGTGGCGACGATCGGCTTGGTGCACGACAGCCTGTGGGCGATGGCCGCGGCGACGGCGCGGCAGTGGTTCGCGCGCTCCAAGGATCGGCTGGCCCGCCTGGGGGCGACGGGCGGCGTCATGATGATCGGCCTCGGTGCGACCCTGGCCCTCACAGGGGCGAAGGAGTAGCTACCCCCGTCAGCGTCTTAGCTAGTAGCGTGAGCCACTCGGCGCCGAGCCGTCAGACGTCGCGCTTTGGCGTGCGTGCCGCAGTCTTCCATCGCGCACCAGCGCCGGGACCTGTTGCGACTTTGGTCGAGGAACAGCCAGCCACAGCCGCCCTTCTCGAGCGGGCAAGCCCGGAGCTGCCGGGTGTCCACGGTGCGGAGAAGGTCCACCGCCGCCGTCGCCAGGCGGTCTTGGACCAGCATCGCGGGGGTCGTGCCGACGTCGAGGCGTACCGGCTCCCGCGGCCCACCGAGGACCAGCGCCGACCGCGTTGTTGCCGCTGCCCACCGCAGTGAGAGGGCATCCAGCTGCGGAGTAGCGTCCGCCGCTAACCCGAGCACGGCGAGCAGGGCGCCGTACGTCGCCTCGCGCACCTCGTGCGTGGCGCGCACCGCCTGATCGCCCGTGGCCGGCGACGACGCCCAGGCACCGCGGACCGCCACCGCCTCGCGCGCGTCGAGCAACCCGGCGCGCTGGCCCCAGTCCAGTAGGTCATCCGGAGTGCGGAGATGCTCGCGGAAATCGGTCGCCCCGGGCACCCGCGGCTCGACGGTGTTGACCAGGTCGAGCGCGAGGTGTCCGCCAACCATGCGGATATCACTCGGCGCCATGAGGTTTACGCTACCACCAAAAGGTGTTACACCGGAATCATGGCGAAGGCACTCGGTGCACTGTTCGCACTATCCCTCTCAACGTTCATGTACGTGACGGTGGAGACCCTCCCGATCGGGTTGCTTCCCCTCATCGCCGACGACCTGGGCGTGTCGCCGTCGGCGGTCGGTCTGCTCGTCACCGGGTACGGGCTGGTGGTGGTGGCGGCGTCAGTCCCGCTGACCGCGTTGACCCGCCGGTGGCCCCGCAAGTGGGTGTTGGTCGGTCTGCTCGCGGTGCTGGTGGCGACCACGCTGGCGTCCGCGCTGGCCCCGACGTACTGGGTGCTGCTCGCCGCACGGCTGGTGACCGCGTTGAGCCAAGCATTGTTCTGGTCGATCGTGACGCCGACCGCCGCTGCGCTGTTCGACGAGCGGATGCGCGGACGGGCGGTCGCGGTGCTGTCCGGCGGCAGTTCGCTCGCCGCGGTGCTGGGGGTCCCGGTCGGGACGTGGCTCGGCCAGCAGGCCGGTTGGCAGGCGGCGTTCCTGGCGATCAGCGCCCTGAGCCTGATGCTGCTCGCGACGGTGGCCGTGCTGTTGCCGTCCAAGTCGGCGGCTGCGGCGTCGACCGCCCGCGGCACGGCACCGGACGCCGGTCGATTCTGGGTGCTGATGGCGACGATCACCCTGGTCGTCACCGGTGCGTTCGCTGCCTTCACGTACATCAGCACGTTCCTCACCGACGTGAACGGCTTCGCGTCCGAGGCGATCGGACCGCTGCTGTTCGTCCGTGGCGTGGCGGGCGTCGTCGGGGTGGCGCTCGTCGGTCTGCTGATCGGCCGCGGCGCCTGGCGGACCATGGTCGTGTTGGTGGTCCTGCAGGCGGTCGCCCTCGGCCTTCATTACTACTCGGGGGACGCCCGGGCCGTGGCCGTCGTGGCGGTGGCGCTGGGCGGCCTGACGCTCGCCGGTCTGGCTACCGCGTTCGGCGTGCGGCTGCTCCAGGTCGCGCCGGGCAGCACGGATCTCGCGTCGGCGTGGACGTCGACGGCGTTCAACGTCGGCATCACCGCGGGGGCGCTGATCGGCGGGGTGCTGCTCCCGGCGTTCGGGGTGCGGAGCACGGCGCTGGCCGGAGGTCTGCTCACCGTGGCGGCGTTGATGATGTTGGTGGCCGAGCCGCTGCTGTCGTCGGCCCGCCGCCGGGCGTCGGACGGGTCGGTTCCGGAGACCGGCGGCCGGTCAGTTCCAGGGACCACCGTCGAGGAAGGTCTGGATGGCCGCGGCGTACGGCCCGGGGTCGAGGCCGGCACCGAACGCCCAGCCGTCGTCATGGACGGTGACCAGATGCCGGTCGGCGGCGTCGCACGCGAGGGAAACGACCGTGCCGCGCTCGCCCCGGTCCCGCACACCGGCGACCAGGTGCAACGCTCCCCACAGGTTCGCGCCCGTTGACCCACCGACGGCGAGGCCGGTAGCCGTCCGGACGGCGCGAGCCGCGGCCACGCTCGCGGCGTCCGGTACCGGCATCACCAGGTCGACGAGCTCCGGGATGAACCCGGGCTCCATCCGGGGCCGGCCGATCCCTTCGATCCGCGACGGCATCCCGGTGGCGTAGTCGGCCGCGCCGGACGCCCAGCCCGGGAAGTACGCCGAGTTCTCCGGGTCGACGAGGGCCAGTCGTGTACTCAGCCCGTGGTACCGCACGTGCCGCCCGATCGACGCCGACGTCGCGCCGGTGCCCGCACCCACGACGACCCAGTCCGGATCCTCGCCGGTGACGTCGGCGACCTGCCCGAACAGCTCCCCGGCGACGTCGTCCCCACGCCAATCGAGTGCCCGTTCAGCCGCGGTGAACTGGTCGAGATAGTGACCACCGACGGCGTCCGCCAGCCGCTGGGCGGCGTCGTAGATGGCCAGCGACGGCGTGACGAACTCGCACCGGCCGCCGTACCGTTCGACCGCTGCGGCCCGGGCTGCATTCGGCGCACCCGGCATCACCGCGACGTAGGGCAAGCCGAGCAGGCGGGCGAAGTACGCCTGGCTCACCGCCGCGTTGCCGCCGGTCGCTTCGACCACCGTCATGCCCTCGATGATCCGGCCGGAAGCGATCGCCTGCCGGAACATCGCGCGAGCGGCGCGGTGCTTGAGGCTCCCGGTCGGGAGGGCCGACTCGTCCTTGAGCCACAGCGAGACGCCCCAGTCGGCAGGGAGCGGGAAGGCGCGCAGCGGCGTGGGCGGGAGCGCTGCGGCCTCGGCGGTCAGCCGCGCGATCGCCGCACTGGCCCAGCGACCAGGTAGTTCGCTCGCGCCCATGCGATTCATCCAAGCAGACCAGGGCTCACCAGCCGCCGCCTGCGCGCACCGGGCGCGGAGCTGCTCTGCGTCACGCCTGGAGGTCTGCCAGGACGCGGGCGCGGGTGGGGTGACGGAGCTTCCGCATCGCGTGGCTCTCGATCTGGCGGATGCGCTCCCGGCTCAATCCGTGCTTCTTGCCGAGCTCGTGCAGGGTTCGGGGCTCGTCGTCATCCAGTCCGTACCGTTGGCGGATCACAGTCGCTTCCCGCTCGGACAGCGTGCTCAGCACGGTGTCCAGATAGCCACGCTGCCAGCGGGCCGCGACGGTGGCGGCAGGGTCGGGCGCATCGTCCGGGATCAGGTCACGCAGCTCGGTGCCGGCGTCCGTACCGACCGGCGTGTGCAGCGAGACGGTTGGGCGGTCGTACCCCAGCACCAACTCCACCTTGTCCACGGGAAGGTCCAGGTGCGCCGCGATCTCGCTGGAAGTGGGATCCCGATCGATGTCCTGGGCCAGCGTGCGGCGGGCACGCGTCACCCGATTGAGTACCTCCACCAGATGAGCGGGCAGCCGGATCGCGCGGCTCTGGTCGGCCAGCGCACGACCGATCGCCTGCTTGATCCACCAGGTGGCGTAGGTGGAGAACTTCAATCCCCGCTGGTGGTCGAACTTCTCCACCGCACGCATCATCCCGATGTTGCCCTCCTGGATCAGATCGAGGAGCGGTAGCCCACCCGCGGCGGCGTAGCGCTTCGCGATCGAGACGACCAACCGAAGGTTGGCCTCGATCATGTGCTGCTTCGCGCGCTTCCCGTCCGCCACTCGCTGCCGCAGGGCCACGCGCTGCGCCGGATCGAGCCGATCGCCGTCGGCGTCCAGTTGCTGCTGGGCCACCGTCCCGGCCTCTACGCGCTCGCCGAGGCGCACTTCCTGCTCCGCAGTGAGCAGCGGAGTGCGGCCGATCGTCTTCAGGTAGTCGGCCACCGCGTCGGTCGTGAAGCCAGCGGCTGAGGTTCGGGTATTCGCAAGCAAGACGCGAGTCCTTCCGAATCGGCGACAGGGCATGAAAGCAGGCGGAGGAGTTCTCAGCGACGACCCGGGATCCGGCGCGGCCGGTTCTGGAAGGCCGACAGCGAGGTGCGCTGCCGCGTCGCGGGGATGCGGTGGTCGGTGCGGGGGCGGCGCGCCTTCCCGACTGGGCGGCGGTCGGCGGCGGTGGGGGTGCTCGGGGCGGGGGCAGCCATGTGGATCTCCATTCCGTGCCAGGCGATCACCGGCAACGACCTAAACTTAGGTCGAGCCTAGATCCATGTCAAGAAAAAACTTTGGTTCGACCTATGTATAGTCCGGGCATGACCGCTCAGACGACCGGACTCAGAGCCCTCAAGAAGCGCCAGACCAGGGAAAACATCGCCAGCCAGGCGACCCGACTCTTCCTCGAGCGGGGTTTCGACAACGTGACGATCGCCGACGTGGCAGCCGCCGCACAGGTCGCGAAGATGACCGTCACGAACTACTTTCCCCGCAAGGAAGACCTGGCCCTGGATATGCACGACGTCTTCGTGCAGCAGCTGGCCACCACGGTCCGCGAACGGGAACCGGGCGAATCGGCGCTCACCGCGCTACGCCGCGCCTTCCTCGCCGCAGCGGCCGCGCACGATCCGGTCATCGGGTTCTCCGGTCCCCAGTTCGCCCGCATGATCATCGAGAGCCCGACGCTGGTGGCCCGCCTCCGTGAATTCCACGACGACCGGGAGCAAGCCCTTGCCGCCGCCCTGGCCGACGCGACCGGCGCCCCGGATGACAACGTCATGCCCAGGGTTGCGGCGACCCAGTTGGCCGGCGTTCACCGGCTGCTGTTCGAGGAGACCACGCGTCGCACGCTGGCCGGGCAGGACAACGACGAGATCGCACAGGCCGTCATCCGGTTCGCGGAGGTCGCCTTCGACGCCCTCGCGCCCTCCCTCGCCGGCTACGCGACCCGCCCTGTTGCGGAGGCGACTTCGTGATCTCAGGCTCTGATCACTGACTGTCCGATGGAGCCGTCACGCAGCCGGTCGTACAGCGCCGACACCGGGTGCGCGGCAACGCGAAACGGCTCATATCCGCCGAAGCAGATACGAGCCGTTGGGAGCGGAGGCTGAGGGATTTGAACCCTCGATGGGGGATAAACCCCAAACCGCATTAGCAGTGCGGAGCGTGGGGTCCGCTGGTGTCCGTGGACGTCCCTGACCTGGGGCGGCGGACGCGGGCGGACCCCTTCGTACGTCCACGAACTGAGACCCGAACTGAGACCAAGCAACGATCAGACGCACTGCGGCGTTCGCACACTGCCGGCTACGGTCCGTCACGGCACTAAGCGACGGTGCCACCCAGCTGGCAGCTACGGCCAGCTGCGGGTATCGCGCGCGTCTTCACGCAACGGCTGACCTGCTCCTGGTCCTACGGACCGCTCGCATCCAACAGACCGGGTCACATCTGGGAGCCATCGACCCTCCGTAGCCGACCCGCCAGCCTTGACACCAGCTAACCATCGATGCACCTATCTGGGGCAGCTAGAAGCCGCCAAACGGGTCATTGCATGCTCCCAACTTACCTGGAAACATGCAGGGCCATTCGGAACTGGGGGGCGCGATGACAGAGATAGCGATCGGGATATCTGCGGAAATCGGCGCGCAAGTTCTAATGCCTGTATTCCGCAAGCTAGCGAAGCAGATCGTGGTAGCCACAGCAGGGAACAGCGGAAAAGCAAACAAAAGCGATAAGCGGGCGGCAGCCTTCCTGTCCGGCGATAGCCTAGCCGAGTCCCTTGCCATTAAAAAGGTTCAGCTTCCAAGCGATATCTCAAATGAACAGTTTACTCTGTTCCTTACGTCTCCGATTGCCCAAGCTCTCCTGCAGGAACTAGTCGCCGTTCGACTATCCGACGGATCCGCACCGAGGATTATTCAGCTCAAAGAACGCTGGACAGTTGAGGCGACAGGGAGACTAGAGTCAGGCAATCCGAGCCACCTTAAAAAGGCCGCACAACAGACGTTCGATATCCTCGACGATCAATGCATCTGGGTCGTGGAGCAACTTGGGAAGGACGAGCCAGAGCACCTGGCGCGACTGCACAACGATTCCCTATTCAAAAGAATCACATGCGTGCTTGAGTCGATCGAGAACCATATGGCCTGCCTGAATGCAACCAGGCCATCCGACATGGAGCGCGACGAGGCATTCGTTCGAGAATATCGAAAGCAGGTAATCCACGGGCATTCTATGATTACTCCGCCGGATTTCGACCGTAGGCGTGAACTTCCGATCGAAGATATTTATGTTAGCCCACTTATCACTTTAGCCGACGGCGAGACAGAGGGCGTCCTTGATACCTATCGGCTACTTGACTACATCGATCGAACCGTTTTATTGGGTGACCCCGGGGCCGGGAAATCCACCGCCAGTTCCGTCCTAATGTATCACTGTGCTAAGAAAGACGAAGCGCAGGTTCCATTCATAGTAACACTCCGCGAGTTCGCCGCCAGCGGACGAGTCGATAATTCCATAGTCAACTTCATCGAGCAGAAGCTCGACGCTTTCTACTCGTGCAAGCCGCCAGCCGGAACACTTGAACGATTGCTGGTATCCGGACGATGCCTCGTTATCTTCGATGGCCTTGATGAACTGCTCGACACAACACGCCGCCGCGAAGTGACTGATGTGGTCCGGCTATTCTGCAATCGGTATCCGCTATCCAGCGTGCTCGTTACCTCCCGCAGGGTAGGTTACGAACAAGCCCCAATGGACAAAACTCAATTCGAGCGGCTAGAGATCTCTGGCTTCGATCGGGATCGAGTTTATCAGTATGCAACGAAGTGGTTCGCTCAGGATGACAAGCTAACGCATCCCGAGGCACTGCAATGGGCGCAATCCTTCGTGGACGAGAGCGACGAGGTCGCTGACATCCGATCTACGCCACTTCTTCTCGCCCTCATGTGCATTATCTACCGCGGCGAACGCTCGCTCCCACAAAATCGACCGGCGGTTTATGAGCGCTGTGCGACGATGTTATTTGATCAGTGGGATAACCATCGGAAGATCAAAGTTGAGCTTCGAATAGGAAATCAGGTTGATCCGATCCTGAAGCACCTCGCCTATTGGCTCCTTACCACCGACGATGCCGGTGAGGGCGTCATCGAAGATGTGCTTACGCGAGAGACCCAGGCATACCTCCACGACAATCTGTTCGAGGACTCCTGGGAGGCGAAACTGGCGGCCGAGGAGTTCGTTCGGTTCTGTCGAGGCCGTGCATGGGTCTTCAGCGACGTGGGATCCACAGCCGAGGGAGAAGACCTATATAAGTTCACTCACCGCACTTTTATGGAATACTTCGCAGCTTATGAACTGGATCGCATGCACGACTCGCCTGAGCGGTTAGCACGGACGCTTGCACCCCGGGTGGCGAATGCCGAATGGGATGTTGTGGCACAGCTTGCTGTCCAAATTTGCGACAAACACAATCGGCGAGGCGCGGATCGCATCTACAAGTCGCTCCTTGGAGAGAAGCGGAGGCGGGCTGCGACTAAACGAGAGAACATCTATGATTTCCTGGCACGCAGCCTGGATTTCTGTTCGATTTCACCCCACACGCTTCGCCTACTGACCCGAAACGTGATCGCATCGACACTGTCTACTAAGACTATACCTCAAAGCCTAACGTCTCTACTTATGAGCGTTCCTGCCACTAACCGCGATCTAGTCGCTGAAGAAATCGCCACAATAGTCGCCGAGACTTTAGCGAATACCACCGACCCGGAAGCCCGTCTTCACACCATCTTGTTCGCCTGCTACTACAATTCAGCGTCGTATCGAACTGCTCGTTCGATCCGAGGATTCACTGAACGACAGGAGTACTGGAGAAAGAAGGTGGCTGATCTATCATACATGTACCGAGCTGTAATTCTTGCTAGCATTCCAGACAATCCGGCCAGCGTCTACCTCGCGCTCCGAGAGCATCTCCTCTCGGCGGCCGACCTCGTCGAAAATGCCGAGGCGAACTTGGCTGTGCTATTCCGGGCAGCGCCTGTCCCGAACCTCAATATTACCTATGTTTCCCCGGCCGCCGACACCGTGTTTGTTGCGTACGGGCGGCCTGGATTCCGGACGGACCGCGTACTGCGGGCGTGGACGGGTATCGGCGAGTGCGTCCGACGACTGGGACCACCTCCTTGGGTGCTGCGCACAAGCAACATACGTCCCGAGCCCGAGGGTTACGTCTTCCGAGACATCAAGCATTTGATCGACGAGGAAAACCGGGTAGATGAGGAAGATGTAGATATCGTTCCGTCAGACGTCTACGGACTTGCTGTCATCGCATGCTGCTTAGCGGAGCTGGATCCGAAGACAGAGAGGAGCCATGCTGGGCTCATGAGAATCCTTCGCGCGTTTGGAACACTCGCTTGCAGCGCGGGTTTCGACCGAGACGCAGAGCCAAATATCCATGGCGTTCCTGATCCGGACGGGTACCTGGCTTTATGGCTAGAAGGCACGGCCAATTTCGTGCGCATTTGACGGTTCCCGCGTCGTCCGCAAACTAGTAACGCATTGATGCCGACCGCGCGGGCGATCACCCGGGGTTACCAGGGCGACCGAGGTCGAGCGCCGAAGCTTGGGAG
The DNA here is from genome assembly GCF_039536245.1 of Cryptosporangium minutisporangium. Taxonomy (NCBI): domain Bacteria; kingdom Bacillati; phylum Actinomycetota; class Actinomycetes; order Cryptosporangiales; family Cryptosporangiaceae; genus Cryptosporangium; species Cryptosporangium minutisporangium. The sequence continues at coordinate 562,543 of NZ_BAAAYN010000017.1, forward strand.
GACCACGATGTCGTCTTCTGCGTCCGAAACGGCCGCCCCATCCATCGATCCGACGATTGGAAGGAGTGGAAGCGCCTCCTACGCCTAGCGAGGGTCCGCGACGTCCGTGTTCATGATGGGCGGCACACGGCAGCAACTCTGCTCATCGAGCAGGGAGTGCACATCCGGACCGTTCAGGAGATCCTCGGCCACTCCCGGATCACAGTGACCGAGCGATACACGCATGTTGCCTCGCCGATGGCGCGTGACGCCGCCAACCTCATGGGCCAGGCGCTATGGGAATAGCGGAGGAATCATCGCTAAGTATGGCGTGTTCAGCATCGAGAGTATCGCCCAAGGCAGGGCTATCTCTTAGCTCTCGTCCTCAGGAAGGCATACGCAAGCGCGGCGCCGCCAGCCGCACCGCAATAGAGTAGACTAAGTTTCCGTTTTCCATCCGTCTGGCGGATTCTCGGACCCGGACTTGGCCCGGGGCGAGACGGCGGCCCGCCCTCTACAGCTTGCAAGTACTCCGCAGAAGCGATGCTTAGGAAAGTTTGGTATTTCGACGAGGTTCCCGATTGTCGCCACGCACCCTCGGATCGCCCCCAGAAATCTCTCCCCGGTTCAGATTTGAATAACTCGCGAAAGTTGTATCGGGTAGCCTCCGGCGAGAAGTATCCGAATTCGTACGCCGTCCACCAAAAGGCTATCAGCTGATTGGTGAATACGTCGGACCTCGGGTTAGGCGCATCGACAATTGCCGAGTCACTAAAGATCGGCCCAAACGATTTCCAGTCATCGAGCGCCATGCGACTGAGTTCGAGATGAAGGTCTCTAACTGACTGCGCACGTGCTACCGCTACGTCTTGAAGCTGGGCGCGGATCGATATTACGACTCCGACCAAGGCAATCCCCGACAATAGGGCGGAGAGTGCGCCGAAAGCCTGCCCGATATTGCTTAGCTTCACTAGTTCCGCTTCACTGCTGCGATTCAGCGCGACAATGGCCAAGCCAAGTAGCGCCGCCGCGACACAGAAGCCGAGCACCGCTAGGCCTATCAATATAGCGCGAGTCGCGAATGTTCGTCTTCGACGAGGCATTTAAGGTTCACCATAACCATTTCCTGGCAGGCAGTCATCGACACGTCGGGCGGCCCGAATGTCAAGCGGCACAACGCTACTCTAGGCGCGAATTTCTCCTTCACGAAGCGCACTAGTGAACGATGTCCAGCTCTCTCGGCTGAAATTCAGGACGTAACTGTTAGGATGCTTGGAGTCGCGCACGTAGACGGATTCCGCGGCTGTAACGGCAATCTCCAAGCAGTTCCCGTCCCCGCTACTATAGGTCGATTTTCGCCAAACAACTGAGCTATCCGCCGACATGGACCTGCCTCCTGATTGCTGGCACGCAATCCTCTACCTCTGAGTGTAGGTGTGAGCGACTAGTGTGTTACAGGATCGGTTGGTCTCAAATGTCCACAGGAGAATCGGGGTCAACTAGGGATCCCAACCGCCCCATCAGGCTCGGGCGAGCAGTCGCAGGATCGGAATTAGCACCATGGCGTGCGCGGTAAGCACGAGCGGCGCGGAACCCACGAGGTCGCATTGGCCGCACCTCGTGGGCAGGCATTAAGACAGTCAACCAAGAAGGCCAGCCGCCCGCCCACCGACTGAGCCCGTTGCTGGCCAAGTCGAGCGGGCCACCTAGTTACTCCTTGTAGCGGGGTGTAGTCGCCGCCGCGAGTCTCCAGCAAGTCCCCCAGCTTGTAACTGAGACCCAATCTGAGACCCTGCGCCCCCAGAAGTGAAACAGCCCGCACGCGCCGGAGCGCATACGGGCTGGTGGGAGCGGAGGCTGAGGGATTTGAACCCTCGATGGGGGATAAACCCCAAACCGCATTAGCAGTGCGGCGCCATAGACCGGACTAGGCGAAGCCTCCCCGGAGACCTGTGCCAGGCCACCTGGCGTCCGAGGATACAGGGACCGGTTCGCGGCTAGCAAAGCAGTACGTCGGTGCGCGCGGCGAGGCGCTCGACCTGGGTACGTACGCTCGGAGGTGCTATGGACGACATCCCGCGCCGCCCTGAGCCCGCTACCCCGAACCCCACCCGCGTGCTGCCCGCCGACGAGGCGCAGCCGCTCAATGCCACGAAGCCACTGCCGGTCGACGAGGTGCCGACGGTGGTACAACCTGCCGCTCCGGCGTCGACGCGAGTGCTGCCCGACGCGGAAGCATCGGCCGGACGCTCACCGGTCGACCGCACTCCTCCGGCACCCCCGCAGAGCCCCGCCGCACCGCCGATCGCACCGGAGGCCCCGGCGTGGGGTTCCGGGGCGTCGACCGCGGACGCGCCGGGTAGCCCCGCCGCGCGGGACACCGCCCCGCCTGCGCCGCCGTCTGCGCCGAGCATTCCTTCCGCGCCTCCGGCCTCGGAGGCAGCGCGTGCGGCCGCGCCAGCGGCCCCGTTCGCGGCCAGCGGGCCGACCCCGGCCGGCGACACGCCTGCTGGACCGCCGCCCCATACGGGCGGAACGCTCAACGGGTCGGCGCCGGTCGGCGAAGCGCCCGCGGCGCCAGGCCCGACAAACGGCACTGCTGCGCCAAGCGCGGCGGACGGCACGTCCGCGCCAGGCTCGGCGAACGGCATTCCCGCGCCGAACTCGGCGAACGGCGCAGCTGTGCCGAGCGCAACCGGCGGCGGTGCTGCGCCGAGCGCCCCGGCGTGGGGCTCGGCTGCGGACGCACAGACCCCGGCTCCGCAGGACCCGGGCACGGAGATGATGGCGGTACCGCCGGCCAGCATGGGCCCCGACGCCGCCGAGGCGACGGCCGGCGCTGGCGAGACGCCTAGCGCCATCCCCGCGAACTTGCTGGCTCGGATGAAGGCCGATCCTGCCCACGCGCCTGAGCTCCTCGTGATGGCCGCGGTCGAGAAGTTCGGACCGGAAGCCGCGCTCTGGATGGCGCGTACCCGGGCCGCGCACCCGTACGTCGCCGATCACGTGTGGGTGCCGGTGATTCAGACCCGGTTCATCCGGCTGAGCAAGTACTCCGGGGCCGCAGCCGGAGCGGCCGGTGCGGTCGGTGCGGTCGTGGACGTCGGTGTCCTGGCCTGGAACCAGGCCAGGATGGTGCTGCACATCGCGGCGGCGTTCGGGTACGACCCGACCCATCCGGATCGGGCCGCCGAGTTGCTGGTGATCCGTGGCCTGCAGACCAAGCTGGATGCCGCCCGCACGGCGATCGACGTCGCGCGTCGGCAGCAGGACGCGGCTGCGCTGACCAAGCACCTACCGACCAGCGTCCGGAACTTCGGCTCCGGGGCGGGGCGCGCCTACAGCGAGCTGGCCTGGCAGCTCACGCGGATGGCCGGCCTCGCCGCGGTGAAGAAGATGGCGATGAAGTTCGTGCCGTTCGCGGGGGTGCCGCTCGGCGCGATGGCGAACTCGAGCGCGACGAAGAAGCTAGCGGAGCAGGCGATCGCGTATTACACGACGCACCGCCCGCCGATCGCACTTCCACCCGGCAACAGCGGTAGCTAGGCGGCCGGTGTGCGTGTGCATTCGCGTGACCTATCGGTCAAGTAAGTGCACACGCACCCGGGCCGCGACTCACGCGCCCTCGGAGGCCGGTGACGCCTCCCTCGGCGCGTGCGGCTGCGGATCGTCCTGATGGCGCCCGAGCATCGTCTCCTCGAGATCCAGCTCCCGCACCATCTCCCGCATCACCTCGTCGTCCAACTCCCCGAGGTTCCGCAGCCGCGTGAACGTCGCCCGCTGTGCCTGCACCATCTCCTGCCGCAACCGGCGGAACGCCGCACCCGGCGTCTCCTTCCCGCCGTGCGACAGGCCACCACCCAGCCGCTCCCACGCACTGTTCGCCCGGTACTCGGAGTAGTGCTTCAGCAGCCCCACCACTTCCTCCGGCGGCGGATGCGACGCCGTAGACACCAGTTCGTCCAGCCGCCCTGTCGCGGCCCGCGCGGCCTGGTGCTGCGCGTTCGCCTCGGCCAGCCGGTCGTTCATGTCGTCCGTCCCGCTCACGCCCAGGCGCCGGATCAGCGCGGGCAAGGTGAGCCCTTGAATCACCAGCGTGCCGAAGACGACCACGAACGTGAGCCACAGGATCAAGCCACGCTGCGGGAAGTCGTGCGCCAGGGCGAACGCGGCCGCCAGCGACACCACCCCCCGCATGCCCGCCCACGAGTTGACGGTCGGCGTTGGCCAGTACGGCGAGGGCGTTCGCGCGCGCACCGACGGCGACAACCAACGGATCAAGTACGACGACGGGAACACCCAGAGGAACCGGCCCGCGATCGTCACCAGCAGGATCGCTATCGACCACCAGGCGACCGACGAGACGTCGCGCCCTTCCAGCTCCGCGATCACCGCCGGCAGCTGCAGGCCGATCAGCGCGAACACGATCGACTCCAGGACGAAGTCGATCACCTCCCAGTTCGCCCCGGCCTGCAGTCGCGCCTGCGGCGACGTCTCGGTCGCGGTGTTGCCGAGATACAGGCCGGTGATCACGACCGCGAGCACCCCGGACGCGTGCACGCTCTCCGCCGCGAGGAACACGGCGAACGGCACCACGAGGTTGAGCGCGTTCTCCAGGACCGGCGATTCGATCCGGCGCCGCAGCTGGCGCAGCAGGTAGCCGAGCAAGCCACCGATGACGATCCCGCCGCCGGCGGCGAGGAGGAAGATGCCGCTGCCTTCCAGCAGCGTGATGCCGCCGGCGGGGGCG